>JBKKBW010000572.1:0-1267 GCA_046713635.1 Dehalococcoidia bacterium | reverse complement strand
GCATAGCGCCAGTTAAGCACCTCCTTGTTACGGACGGTGATGAATTCGAACTGCTGCGACGCCTCGACGCAAAACGTATCGATATGCTCGTCGAAGCGGTCGACGGTGCTGATGTCGCACGCTAGCGACGCGGCCGAGATGCGCTCGTGCGCATCGCTCACGAGCCAGCGTGCGAACGTGCGCAGCGCTGCTAACAGCTTGCGCCATGGACGCCCACGCCGCAGCTTGAACGTCCGCAGCGCCGCGCGTAGCGTCAGCGGCCGCGCAAGAACCAGCCAGCGATGGGCAAACTCCCTGCGGTCTTCATGCTCCTTGCGATGGATGCGCGGAAAGGCGAGATGGTCGCTGCCGCCCAGAAAGAGGTCCGGGACCACGTCGAACTGCGCGTGCATGGCAGGCCGCATGATCGACATCACGCCCTTGCCCTGGTAGTCCGGATGCACAGCGGAATCCCAGCCGCGTCGCGCGACCAGCTCTCTATTCCCAACCTTCATCTTCCAGTGCAGATTGAGCTGAAACGCGACGATCCGGCCGTCCAGCTCCGCAACGTAGTGGCTCTGATGCCCCGGCCGCCCATCGCCGAGCTTCCAGCGAAGGTGATCGATCGGCGCGGCTGACGTCGGCACCTTTGGCCACCCGTCGAAGGTCGCTTGCAACAGCTCCACGACGGTTGGAAGGTCGTCGTCGCAGAGGTGGCGGACAGTGAGATCGATGGCCATACACTACCACCGCACTGCTAGACTAACGCGGCTTGCATTCCGTTGATTGTACGCGCGACTCGCTACTCTGTCGATCTCGCCGCGTTTCGTTCGTCGTACAAGTGAGGATCATTCGTAGACGAGGACAGTCATGCCGGAGTACGTGATGTTTATCGTCGGCGATATGGAAAAGCAAGCGAAGTTCAGCCAGGCGGAAGGCGAAGCATCCACCGCCCAGGTGATCGCCTGGTTCGAGGAACATACCCGCACTGGTGAGTTCGTGGAAGGCGCTGGCCGTCGCCTCGAAGGCCCGGAGACGGCGACGACCGTACACGCCGGCATCGGCAACACACTCTCTGTAATCGATGGCCCTTTCGCCGAAACGAAAGAGCAGGTCGGCGGCTATGCGGTGATCAACGCGCCCGACTTGCCTACCGCTGTTGAGCTGGTCAAGACATGGCCCGGCCTTCCTGCCAAGATCGAGGTGCGGCCCGTCTTCGTGAAGTAGCACCCTACCGCAGTCGGCCCGCCCTACTGCAGTAGGCCGCTACTGCGCGGCTTGCAAGTAC
>JBKKBW010000571.1:0-5017 GCA_046713635.1 Dehalococcoidia bacterium | reverse complement strand
GCTAAGAAAGCACCCGTATGTTCCGGCGATGTTTGCGACGCGGTTGGCGGCTGATAGCAAGTCGGCAATTAACAGAGAGGCTTCCGTCGGTGAAATGTCGCCCCTGGCCTTCCATACCCCAATCTGGTGGCGAATGGCATCGATTCGGGCAGCGTTACTCTCGGTGAAGTAACGCCGCTCGGGTCCGCGCGAAGCCGAGGCCGGCGAGTATTCCCGCCAGATGAATCCCGGAACGCCTTCCAACTCGTCTAAGCGAGCGATGGCAGCCTTGTAGTCTCCGAAGCATCGGAAAGAAACATCGGTCGCGGAGACCACTTGAGCCACAGCTCCAGCTAATGAACTCGTCAGATGGTCGTTCATCCAAAGCGGCCAGCCGAGATCCGCAGCCACGCGCGCGACAACCCCAGTACCACAGAAGGCATCGATGAAGCGACCCCTCCCGGTCCACTGACCAAGCACGACCCCAATGTTTGTTGCTACTCGCGCCTTCGAACCGATGTATCGCAACTGGATGCCTCCATGGCTACTAGAACAAATATACTATACATGCGCGATTGGGGGTTAACAGCTTATGGGCTTATCTTAATTAGCACCTGGCGGTACTATAGGCGTCTTTTTGAGCGCCGGTCAAGGTTGGCCATACGGCCGTAAGTTCTTGACTTCCGCCGTCACTAATCCCATATATGGCGATGCCCAATTCTAGAAGGAGGCACCGTCAATGTCCAAGAGCACCGAGCTCACGTTCTTCGACGACTCCGCTGAAGACTGGGAACGCGCCCTGTATGGGTTCCTTGCCAGATGGACATCGTCCAGACCAACCGTGCCACAAGTGGAGCGGCCCAAGGTGCAGTCTAGCCGGACGAAAGCAAACGGGTCAGCGCGTTAGGCGTCTTGCCTCAACGTCCGTTACAGTTAGCTCCGCGCTCTGGAGGAGCGGGAGAATGCGATGCTAGTTCGCCCAGCGTCAATACTCCTATCAGTTGGCGTTTTCGCAACGGCTATTACCACGCTCCACACCGGCTGGAGTGCAGATCCACCAGCTGGCTCACAAGTGACAGCAACAAACACACATGTCCCAGCGACCAATACACGTACGTCTACGCCAACCGGCCCAACGAAGACCCCGCCGCCTACGCCTTCTCCCGGCCTCGACTTTGCTGTTGGCATTGACACGAATCAAGATGGCGTCAACGACTGTGGAACGGGCAGCCCATCGGAAGTCGGAGATGGTGCACCCGATGCAGTGGCGGCCAATGTTTCAAGCATAGCGTGTGCTGATCAACGTGGCAGCACGTTGACCGTCAACGTCTACCTGATGAGCAGCACCGTGCCCTACACAAATATTGACGTATTCTTGAGCCACCCGTCTGCTCTCACACAGGTGTCGGGTGCAGCTCCCTGGTTAGGCTGCACCAGCGACACACCAACCTACGGACCGAATTATGTCGCAGCGATGTGCTCGATGCCTGCGGGTGGCACGTATTCCGACCTGGGCCTAGTAGGACAATTCACTTTCACCTGCACCGAAAGCGGCATGCTGTCCCTCGTACATGTGGGGACTGTGATGACCGATGATCGTGCGACTCGCTTGATCGACCTCGATGGACTCGCGCATAGCGAGGCCGGACCCGATGAGCTGACCCTTGCCTGCGAACCCACACTGACGCCAACCAGCACGCCGGTAGGCGCGCCTAGCTCTACACCGACAAGGGCATCCTCCATGAAAGGAGACGCAAACTGTGACCGCCACGTCGATTCCCTCGATGCTCTAGAGGTGCTTCAGCAGACAGCAGGCTTGATCGCAAGCGTGCGCTGTCAGGTCGGCGCGGATGTGAACCATGACGGGAGGATCAGTTCGCTGGATGCAGCTATTCTTCTCCAGTACGGCGCCGGCCTTATAGAGGATCTACCTCAGACGCCTTTGGCGACCGCTACGCCGACCCTCACGCCGGGCCCGACACCCACCTTCGTCCCATACTGGGTGGACTGTCGCATCTTTTGCAGACTTGTACTCTACCCTGACGTCACCTGTGTACAGATGCCTCCAGGTCACGCAATTAGTACTGTGACCTGCACGGCAGGATCAGGAGCCTGGGAAATGACTTGCTCAACTTCGGGCGTGACTCCCAGGGCCGACTGCCTTCACAGTGTAGACGGGTCGTTCTCTTGCCAAGCCGCCCCGACGCGCATCTCAGGGTCCTGTGAAGGCGATGCCTGGTTCGGCGCCTGCAGTTCCGAAGACAAAGGGGAAGGCACGGATCTGCTATTGCATTGCTGGCGAACCGACGAGTTCGGAACAGAGAATGTTGATTGCCTCATCACCGACGCATATGCGTGTACTTGGCGAGGCGGAACATTTGCCTGCGAACAGGCGTCAGATTCGAACTGGGAATGTCGGCCCTAAAGATATGAAATTGCCGCGGTGCCGCCTATCAAGGCTACTGTTCTCCGGGGCCGCGCAAGCACTTGACCTTTGGCCACGCTCAATCAATATATGGCGATGCCAAAATATAGAAGGAGGCACCGCCGATGTCCAAGACCACCACCCTCACGTTCTTCGACGAGTCAGCCCAAGGCTGGGAACGCGCCCTCTACGCGTTCCTCGCCGAGAAGCAGCGGCGCTCCGGCTCCCGGCGCACCGTGGACGCCTACAGCCGGATGATTCAGGACTTCTTCGGCCGGGCAGGCAAGCAGCCGGACCAAGTACCGAGTCAGGAAGTCTTCGCCTGGGCACACGGGAAGGGTGCCTCGGGCAAAGAACCGGGTGCCGTCACGGTCGGCGCTCGGATGGCCGCACTGAGCAGCTTCTACAAGTTCCTGGTCAGGATGGACATCGTTGCGTCGAACCCCTGCGACAAGCTGGAGCGCCCCAAAATTCAGCAGGCGCCACCGCGCGGTCTGAGCGGCGACGAGATCCGCCGACTGCTAGCGGTGATTCCGGAGACGCGCAGCGGGCTACGCGACCGGGCCATCGTGCTGACGCTGACGCTGACTGGTAGGCGGCGCACCGAGGTCTTGGAGATGAAGCGGGGCGATCTTCTTAATGATAGTGACCGCGTCTACTACAGCTATCGAGGCAAGGGCGGGAAGACGGCGAAGCGCGAACTACCACGACCGTCGTACGACGCGATCGTGGCGGAGCTAGCTGTGTGGGGCAAAGACCTCGGCGCCATGGACAAGACGGAGTCGCTCTGGCCCACCGATGCCGCAGAGCGGTCGGGTAGGGGACTGGGCATGACGAGCGGGACGTTCTACGGCAACCTGCGGCGCTACCAACGCGCTGCCGGGCTGCCAGCGTCGGGCGTGCACGTCCTGAGGCACTCGGCCGCGAAGTTGCGGCGCGATGCGGGGGAGTCAATCGAAGATGTGTCGCGGTTCCTCGATCACAGCTCGTTGGCTGTTACGACGACGTACCTCAGGCGGCTGGAGGGACAGGAGGACCGGAGTTGGCGCCTGGTGGCCGAGGCGATTGGGGTCTAACGAGTCATTTCCCACAGTAGCGCGACATAAGCGCTTGACGAGTCGGTGCCTGTGTCTTAGCGTTTGATCGATTTCCCCAGTCCACGGCATGCAGCCCTGCAAGCCAAGCCCCCGCTTCTAATGCTGGGCCTTTCACAAGGAGTCGTTTATGCCATGGCATTTCATCAGCCGCTCGAACTTCTGACCTTTGTCAAAGCAGTCCCGCCAGAGCTTCTCGAACGATACTTTGCCCACTTTCCTTGGGAGCAAAAGCCGGAGGGGTGGGCAGTTATCAACGGCGATGCCTTGATGGAGTTCCTCGATCGCCTCGAAAATGAGGAGTTCAAAGGAATCGTTATAGAGCAATTCCGGCGCATGAACGATATCTGCGCCGGCGGAGCGGCAATCCTGGTGCGCGCCTACCAACGTGCGGGGCTTCCCATAAAGGTAGTCACGATGGAGCAGCTCGCGCTAGAACTCTTCCTCGACGCCTCCGAAGACTTCGAATACGCATGGAGCCGCTACTTGTTGTACGGCGGTTGACCGAAGCTGAGTATCTACCGACTGGCGACTAAGAAGCCGATCCAGGTAACCAGTGCACGAGTAGCCACGATGGCGTCGCACCTGGAGCAGTTCTTTAGTAGCAAGGCAAACGGTGGGAAGTGCAAGGTGAAGTTCTTTGACGATCGTGGTGAAGCCATCGTCATGGTTTCGCGCGGCAAGTACTTCCGAACTGTCGCCTGTTGGCAACAAGACGAAATAGGATTCACAAGCTTTCGTCCCGCTTCGGAGGACATTCTTGTGTACGACTCAGCGAGACGGGAGTTGGAGGTCAAGGCCAGCTTGGAAGGCGAGCGGTTGCTCTATCTACAACTCTTCGCAACGCACGTCGCTGGCGATCGCGAACTTGCAGATAAGGCCAGAAACGAGAAGCTCTTCTCGCTCACGCCAATCCAGAAGGGAACGTTTGACTACTCCGGAGACGGGGAAGTGACGAAGGTCGATCTAGTGAGCACGCTGGTTAAAGGCTTCGATGATCTTGGATCGTCGTTTCAACTTCGTTCACGAGATGTCGTTCGAGCAATTCAGCGGCGGCCTCAATATTCTCTGACCTCGGGAGACCTCACCGAGGCAAGGTTGCGCTTTCACCTGCAACCAGTTGGAGAGCGAAAGACGACGGTCACGTTCGACCTTCAGCCGCCTCTGCGGACGGACCTGGCGCAAAAGCGCTACGCGGACATCATCGAGCGCTATCTAGTGAGGGAAGGCGTGAAGCTGGCGTGATCGATTGGATGCTCGCCCGCCTCGGGGGCGATCCCAACAGTACGTTTCTCGAAGCAGAGCTGCGGCGACGCTGGCCTCAGGAATTCGAGGCGGCGAAATTCACCCGCCTCTTATCGGGACGTCGCTTGGCGCAAGCTTACGGGGACGGCCTTCGCAGGCCTCGGCCGGTGGTCGCTGTTGACATAGATCGCTTTGAAGCCTACGACGAGGATGATCCTGAAGAAGAACCGCTGGTCGTAACCGGTGCCGACCTAACTCACTGGCGGTTTAATGT
>JBKKBW010000570.1:0-2266 GCA_046713635.1 Dehalococcoidia bacterium | reverse complement strand
CGGCCCCTGGTATGACTGTGTTGCCGTACAGACGGGTAATCCGCAAAACGTGATCGACGGATTCCTTAATCGCATTAACCGCGAAGGCTCTTGTGACACGGACGGCGACGGCGTCGAGGAGTTCCACGAGACGGTCAACCTGGTCGTAGACACCGGCGATCCCGCCACGAGCCTCTATGAGGCACGCACCTGTCCCAACGGGGAGATCAGCCCACGCGTCATCACGATCATTGTCCTGGACACCAATCCCGGTCCCGGGAACAGCGGCCACCCGATCAGAGCATTCGCAAGCGTCTACGTCGGCGGTTGCTGGGATGGCGGACCCACCGGCGAGAACAGTCGGCCCACGCGCGTAGAAGATCTCGATAGGGAGTGCGCAAGGGTAGGTGCGGGTGGCCCTGACAGCATTCCGGTGGGCCAAGCCGAAATCTATGGCCAGTTCATGAAGCTCACGGTGACCAACGGCGATGTCGGAGAACCGAACGACAGTAGCACACTGTTCGGCGTGACGCTGGTTGAGTAGTCAGACACAGAACGAAAGGAACAAGGGAGGCCCCTAATGGCACAGGCAGCAACCATACCAAACGAACAAAGATCGACGCGATGGGTGGCGATCGGCGCGGTCGTCTTCGCGGCGCTCGCGGCGGTCCTGCTCTTCGTCGCGCTCCAGAGCCGCGATAGCGGCGGTGGCAGCTCCGCCTCAACCGTGGAAGTCGTGGTTGCCTCTCAAGCGATCAGCGCGAACACGACACTGACGGCGGACATGCTGTCGGTCAATTCGATACCGGCGGACTCCCTCCTGGACGGGGCCTACGCGGACACGTCTCGGGTCGTCGGCCTACCTCTGCGCTACCCGGTGCAGGCAGGCGAGCAGGTGACCGCTGCGAAGATCGGCATCCAGCAAATCGAGGATGAGAAGGACATAGCGCTCGTGCTGCCGGCGGGCAAGCGTGCTGTGGCGATTGAGGTCTCGGAGATGACGAGCGTCGGTGGGCTGTTGCTGCCGGGGAACTTCGTCGACTTGATCGTCGTGCTCGACGGAGGCGAGGACGGACTGCTTGACAACAGGGCACTGACGATGTTGCAGAACGTCGAAGTACTCAGCGTTGCGCAGGAAGCGCAGGAGCCGGTGCCGGGCACAGGCACGGACGCCGCGACGGACGGCGAGACGGCGGCAGAGGGCGTGACTGGCCAGCGGCCGGACGATGTCGAGCGGCAGCCAGGCGCGCGCACCGTGACGGTCGCGGTAGCACCCGCCGAAGCGCAGCTCTTGGCGTTGCTGCAGGCCGAGGACAGCGGGGACGCGCATGTCGAGATCATGCTGGCGCTCCGCCCGACGGGCGACCAGAACGTGGACGGCGTCCCTCCGTTCTTCGCGCCCCCCGAGTTAGTGCCGTAACGAATAAACAGCAGCCCGCGAAGGAGCGAGCAAGCATGGACAACAGCCTACGAGTCGTGATCCTGGACCAGGACCCCGAAGCGCGCTACCAGACGCAGCAGATGGTGCAGCAGCTTGGCTACACGGTGGTCGCGCAAACAGGCCTGGGCACGGAGGCGGTCTCGACCGTCGTGGACGCCGCCCCGGACGTCGTGCTCTGCGCCTTCCGCGAGCCGATCGCGCGCGTCGTGCATACTGTCGAATCGCTCACGCACGCGATGGGCGACGCGCCGGTGATCGCCTACATCCCGCACAGCTCCCTCGACCTGATCCGTCAGGCGATGCTCGCCGGCGCGCGTGACTTCCTCAAGGCGCCGCTCAAGCTGGAGGAGCTGCGCCGCGCGCTGACGTCGGTGCTGGAGGCCGGCGAACGGCGCCGCCTGCGCGAATCGGCCGGCGGCAAGCTGCTCGGCCCGGACGGCGCGATCATCACCGTCTTCGGTGCGAAGGGCGGCGTTGGTAAGACGACTGTCGCCGTCAACCTGGCGGTCGCGCTCGCGACGGAGGCCGGACAGAAGGTGCTCATGGTCGACGCCGACGACACCTTCGGCGACGGCGCGTCATCGCTCTCGCTCAAGCCGGAGTACACCGTGACCGATATACTCCGCCAGCCCGCCGAGTCGCTGGACGGTCTCGATAAGTACCTCACCTACCACGAGAGCGGCCTCGCCGTCGCGGCCTCGCCCGAGAGTCCGTTCGAGTGGCGCGGCCTGCCCGTCCAGCGCTTCGAGGCGTTCCTGCGCCGCGCTGCCCGCCTCTTTGACATCGTGCTGATCGACACCAGCGGGACATTGAGCGAGATCAACCAGGTGGCGCTTGAAGCTGCGT
>JBKKBW010000569.1:0-4429 GCA_046713635.1 Dehalococcoidia bacterium | reverse complement strand
TGTGTGGTGGGCTGGGAGATGTGTTTAAGTGACAGCGGCTGGTCCCCGCTGCAGGCGAAGGCCTGCCCGCGTTCGATGTGACGCTGGCAGGACAGGAAAGGGGCTGCTAGATGCTGCGACTGACCGTCTTCATCATCGCGCTGTTGTTGCTCGCGGGCGCTGTCGAGCCGTCACAAGCCTGGTTCATCGCATTGTCTGTGCTGGCCGGACTCTCGTTAGTCTTTTCGCGCCCGTTACGCTGGTTCGGGCGGCGCTCCTGGCGTGCCGACCGCTTTGCGCGGCGGATGGAGCGGCGCTTTGAACGACAGTGGTCGTGGGACACAGACTGGTAGGCCATGGACTACGTCCGCACGCTTTCGCGCGAGTTCGATGTTGGCAGCCGCCTCGACCTCTCGATCGAGACCCGTCGGGGGCGATCTCAGTGCGCGGCGAAGACACAAAGATCGCGCGCGTCGAAGTCATCGCGCATTTGTGGGCGGAAGACGAACAGGAAGCCGACGACCAGCTCGAGCTGATCGCGCGCGGCATCCGGCACGAAGGTGAGCGGCTGACCATTCGCGCGCCGGCGTTGTTGCGCCCGAAGCCGTTCCTCTTCTTCGGGCGCGGGCCGCGTATCGAATATCAGGTCGTCGTGCCACGGGCGTGCCGCGCATCGGTCACGAGCCGCAGCGGGAGGGTGGAGGTCGAAAGCATCTCGGGGCCGCTGGAGCTGATAGCTCGCAGCGGTCGCGCTTCGGCGCGCAACATCGGCGGCGCAGTTCAGGTGGACGCATCGAGCGGCAATACGCAGCTCGAAGCAATCGCGGGCGACGTCTCGATCGAGTCGCGCAGCGGCGGCGTGCGCGTTGGCGGCTGCAGGGGCAAATGCTCGATAAAGTCGCGCAGCGGCTCGGTACAGGTGGACGATGTTGCGCACGACGTAGATCTGGAAACGCGCAGCGGCTCCACGAGCGTGTCGGAGGTGGGCGGCGCGCTCAAACTCACTGCTCGTAGCGGCTCCGTTCGCTACGACGGCGCGGTGCACGGGCCGTTTAGCATCGATGTGTGGAGTGGGTCGATCCGCTTGTCCGTTGATCCGGACAGCGTGTTTTTCATCGACGCGGAGAGCTCGCACGGCAGCGTTCGGTCGGACCTGTCGATGCGCTCGAAGTCGTCGGCGCCGCCGGCAGATGCGCCCACGGTGCGGCTGCGGACGCGGACGGGGAGTATCGTAATCGAGCCGAGGTAATGGCCGACCTAACCCCCTGGCCCCCTTTCCCTAAAGGGAAGGGGGAACAGCTAACGACGTTGGCGCGCGAGCGCGGTCTGTTGCCCGATCAACACACGGGAGTACGGGCGCTCGGATGGAGTAGCTGGTTCGCCGAAGCAGTAGAATAGGGCGATGCGGTTCTCGGAAGGCGACATCGAACGCTGGGTGAAGGATGGGCTGATTACGCCCGCTCAGCGCGACTCGATGGCGGCCGACCTCTCCAGCCGGCCCGACCGCGGCGGGCTCGATCTGACAACGCTCTTGTACTACGGCGGTGGGCTGCTGGTGCTGCTGGCGTACAGCATCTTCCTTGGACTGCAGTGGGAAGACATGAGCTCCGGTGGACGCGTCGCTATCTCCGCGGCCTCAATCGCGTTCTTCGCGATCATCTCGCAGGTGCTGATCAGCAACGAGCGCTTCCGCCTGCCGGGCGAGCTACTGCAAGTCGTCGCTGTAGCGATCGTGCCGTTGCTTGTGTTCGCGTTGCTTGATACCGCTGGGTGGTGGCCGGACGAGCCTCGTTATCGACAGGTTGGTGGAGAGCAAACGTGGGAGGACTACCAGAGCGATCTCATCTGGGCGCGCATGGCGCTGGGGGGCGGAACGCTGCTCGCGGCTGGGGTTGCGTTCTGGCTCTCGCGATCGCCGTTTGTGCTCATCGCTGCCATTGTTGCATTCATGGTTCTCGTCATTGATGCCACGCTGCAGGTGCAGCAGCCCAGACACTACTACGATGAATGGGGCTGGGACTACGACTGGGGCGTGGGCCAGTCGCTCGCTGCTGCCGCGGTGGGCGCGACGGTGCTCGCGGCGGGGGTGCTCAGCCGCGGACGGACAGAGCGTGATTACGCGGTCTGGCTGTACGTCGTGGCGCTGGCCGCGTTGGCGGTGGGGCTTGGGTTCCGGGTGTTTGATGAAGACAGCGTGGAAGCGATCTGGGGCACGGTCTGGATGGTCGGGGCATTGGTGATTCTTGTCCTGTCACTGATGCTGCAGGAGCGCCTGTTCGCCGCTGCGGGGCTGGCGGCGATGTTTGTCTACTTCGGGAACCTTGTCTTCGAGGTGTTCGAGAGCGCGAACGCGGCACTTGCGCTTGTCGCACTCGGGCTGCTGGTGCTGGGCGTAGGGATGCTCTACCAGCGCTACAACGAGCGGCTGTTCTCTCGGCCGGCGGCGGCAGACTGACCGTTGTGCGCTGCGTACTTGTTGCTCTGACACTGACGTGCGCGTTCGCGGCGCTGGCGTGTGGCGACAGCAGCGGTGACGGCGATCTCTTCGGCGACGAATCGGGTGGCTACAACATCTCGCTAGGCGATTCCATCGCTGACGGAGGGGGTAGCACCGGCGGTAACGGATACGACACGGCCGTGTTTAGCGCGTTGCTGCTGCACTTTGGCCGGGATCTGGTGATGGAACACCGAGCTGTTGGTGGCGCGACGACGCAGGACTTGATTGACGAGCAGCTCGATAAGGCATTGGCGAGGCTCAAAGAAGGCGGCGTTCGACTGGTCACGCTCACTATCGGCGGCAACGACCTGAACGTCATCCAGACGTCGCCGGACGCGGCAACATGCATCGCGGATGTCGACGACCCGACGTGTCCAGTGGCGGAAATACTCGTCGGGACGGAGGAGCGGCTCGGGCGCATCCTGGGCGATCTTCGCGAGGAGGGGCCGGACGTACCCGTTGCCATTCAGGTGTACCCGAACCTGTTCTCGGGCACCGGCCATCCGTTCGAGCAGGCGGCCGGTCAGGCGTTCGGAAAGCTGAACGACGTGATCGAGCGCGTGGCGGCCGAGCACGACGTTCTCGTCGCGGACCCGCGCGCGGCGTTCGAAGGCAGGGGTAGCGAACTGACGCACACGCTTGACCCAACGCCGGACTTCCACCCCAACGACGCGGGTTACGCGGCGATCGCGGACGCGTTTCTTGAAGTGTTAGGGCTGGCCTAGATTGCCAGCGTCTTCTTGATCTGGGCGGCGTGTTCGCGCTCGTGGTTGGCTTCGTTCTCCAGCATCGAGTAGCAGCTGTATTCCTCGTAACCCATCTTGGCCAGCTTGTAGAACGTCTCGTCGTCGATGCCGTCGATTGCAGCGAGCAGCGCGCTACGCGAACCGGCGAGCCGTTCGAGCGCGTCGGCGACGCTCGATGGCGTGTTGTCGGGCATCTCGCCCGGACCTGTCGCGCCTCGGATGTGGGCAGCCATACGCACGTAGATCTGCTCGTGCCAGATGACGTGCTCGAGCACGCGACGGACGGGCCAGTGGCCGCGCGGCGAGCGATCGAGATCGGCGTCCGATAGTGGCGACAAGACGGCGAGGAGCTCGCGGCGAGCATCGTCGAGATCGGCGCGGGAGGCGGCGAGATCGCGGTCGAGGTCGGTGGTCATGATGCCTCTGTTTCGATAAACGCCTTCATGCCCTCGCCCTCTTGCTGGACGTTGCGACGGAAGATGCGCGCGAGCGCTGGCGCCAGCAGCATCCACATCGGGCCGGACGCTTTCAGCGACAGCGTCACGCGCGTGCCGTCGCCTTCCGCCTCGACGACGTGACCCCCAGAGAGATGAACGCCGGGTAGCATGTTGGCGTCCCAGGTGAACGAGCGGCCCTCCGTGTACTCGACAACGGTCCAGGGTGCGCCGAAGAACCCCTTCGGGGTGACGGTTGCGGTCTTGCCGAGCGTGAGCGGTCCTTGGTCCTTCCACTTGATGGTCTTGAACTGCGGCGCAAACTCCGGCCAGCGCTCAACGTCGGCCATGACGCGCCAAACGCGCTCCGGCGGTGCGTTGATGTGGACGGCGTTGCTGATTGAGAGCATGAAGCGATTGTGCCCCTAGATCAGCCCGGTGTCTTTTAGGACACGCTCAGTGGTCGAACCGATCTCAGCCGGGGAGTCAACGATGGTGGCGCCGGCGGCGGAGAGTGCAGCTTTCTTCGCCTCGGCGGTGCCGGTGTTGCCCGCGATAATGGCGCCCGCGTGCCCCATGCGCCGGCCGGGCGGGGCGGTCGCGCCACCGATGAATGCGATGACAGGCTTGCGCATGCCGCTGATGTACTCGGCGGCGTCTTGCTCCGCGCTGCCGCCGATCTCGCCGATGAGGACGACCGCGGCGGTCTCGGGGTCTGCGTCGAATAGCTCGAGCGCCTCGCGCTGAGTCGTGCCGATGATCGGATCGCCGCC
>JBKKBW010000568.1:0-5128 GCA_046713635.1 Dehalococcoidia bacterium | reverse complement strand
GTTGACGACTGCGGGAGCGGCGTCCGCGTTGGGAATGATGGCCGTGACCGCGAACCCGAGGGCGCAGAACGACGCGGCGCCGACCGCGAGCGTGACAACGAGCGCGGGCATCGTGTTGGTTGGAACGTCCACGCCGTAGAAGAGCGCGCCAGCGATGGTGATGATGGCGGTGAGCAGGAGCGCGACAAGCGTTGCGTGAATAATGCGGCCACCGAGGAACGCCCAGGGCGGCAAAGGGGTACCACGTATGCGCTTGAGCAGACCACGATCGCGCGCTCCGCAGACCATCATCGCGATGTTTGTGTAGCAGGCGCTGATGACAGCAAAAGCAGCGATCGCAGGGACGTAGAATGTCGACTCGTCGGTTACGCCGCCGTGGACATCGATCTGGTTGTTGCCAAAAAGCAGATTGAAAATGACCAAGAACATGAGTGGAAAGACGACGGTGAAGAACGCGGCGGCCGGGTTGCGCCAGAACGTACGGTTCTCGTTGTTTACCTGACTAAGCAAGAGTTTGAGTCCGTTCATGGCACCGCGTCCTCGCCGGGAGGGCCGGCGGTCAGCTCGAGATAGACATCCTCGAGCGTGCGGCGCGAGACAGTAAGCTCGCTGAGCTCGATGCTGTTTTCGAGCGCCCAGCTGGTGAGGAGATGAAGCGTTTGCGTTGGCTCCGTGGACTCGAGGGCGACGCGCCCGTTGGTGATCAGCTGGGTCTGTAGCGCGAGCGGCAGCACGGGGACAGGCCCGGAAGTGCGAAACGTGATGCGTGTGGCGCCGGTACGTCCGATGAGATCGGCGGGCGTGCCTTCGGCGACGATGCGGCCGCGGCTGATGATCGCAACGTGATCAGCCAGCTCCTGCGCCTCGTCCATGTAGTGCGTGGTGAGGAAGATCGTCTTGCCGAGCGCGCGCAGGCTCCTGATCATCTCCCACGCCGCGCGGCGCGCTGACGGATCGAAGCCCGATGTCGGCTCATCGAGGAAGAGCAGCTCGGGATCGCCCGCCAGCCCGATAGCGACGTCGAGGCGGCGCTGCTGGCCCCCGGAGAGGCGGCGAACGCGTGTCTTTCGCTGCTCGTTCATGCCAACGAGATCGATGATCTCGCCGAGCGGACGTGGATTGGGATAGTAGCCGCGGAAGAGCTCGATGACCTCCTCGACGGTGAGGTACGGCTCCATGCCTGTGGTCTGCAGGACGATGCCGATGCGCTGCTTGAATGCGACCTCGTTCCTTGCCGGGTCGAAGCCGAGTACGCTGACGTCGCCAGCAGTGCGCTCTCGAAAGCCTTCGAGGATCTCGACCGTTGTTGTCTTACCGGCGCCGTTGGGGCCAATAAGAGCGAAGATCTCTCCCTTATGAACAGACAGATCGATCGCGTTGACGGCCTCGATTGCGCCGTAAGTCTTGCGCAAGCCGCGAACATCGATAGCCAGACCGTTCGCCGTAGGAGCGTTCGTCACGTGGGAAGGGTAGGCGGCGTGGGCGGGTAGGGCTAGTCCTCGACCAAGACCTCGTGGCCTTCGTCCGCGGAGCGGTAGGCGGCGTTGAGGATGCGCTGGACGTTCATCGTCTCCTCTTCCTTAACTGGCATCTCGCGTTCGCCTCGGAGCGCCGTGAGGAAGGCGCGCATCTGCAGCTCGTTCATGTTGGCGGGCCGAAGCGTTTTGTACTCCTCGTCGGCGAGGACGCCGTTGCGCGTGTGGAAGAGCACGGGCGGCTCTGTCGTGATACCGCCGTCTGTGCCTAGAATTCGGACGCCGAAGAAGTTCTTCTCGATGTGCGCGGCCCAGGATGTGCGTAGCACCAGCGTCGCGTCATTCTCGAAGCGGACGAAAGCGGTGCTGAAATCTTCGACGTCGAACTTCTCAGGGTCCCAAGCGTTGCCGAGGATCTTCGCGATCTCCGCCTTGTGGCCGAAATGGCGCTGGGTTATCGCGGAGACGCTAACGGGCTTGGGGTTGCCGATTAGCCAGAGCGCCTGATCGAGCATGTGCACGCCGATGTCGAGCAGCGCGCCACCGACGGAAGCCGACTTTTGATGGAAGGCGCCCCAGGTGGGGATTCCCAGGCGGCGCATGGCGTCGACCTCAACGTGGTAGATGTCGCCGAGCACGCCGCTCTCGATCACGCGCTTTATCGCGCGTGCGTTCGGCTCGTATCGATAGAGCTGCGCGGCCATGAGAACGCGGCCGGCCTTTCGTGCGGCGTCGAACATCTCGTTGGCTTCCGCGACGCTGGTGGCGAGCGGCTTCTCGCACAAGACGTGTGCGCCTGCCTCCAGGGCGCCGATAGTGATGTCGCGGTGGAGGGCGTTCGGGAGACAGACGCTGACGAGCTCGGGCTGTTCGGCTTCGAGCATCTCGCGCCAATCGCTGTAGACTTTCGGGATGCGATGCTGGTCGGCGTGGACCTGCGCGCGATCCGTGTCGATATCGCAGATGGGGGCTACGGGCGCGCGGCTGCCGGCGTACCCCGGCAGGTGCACGACGCGCGCGGCGAAGCCAGCGCCGACAACGCAGACTTTCATGTCGGCCATTAGACGAGCCTCTCTAGCAAGGACTTACAGGCGAGAATGCCTTCGCGCTCGGACATGCGCTCTCCTTCGTACTCGATGCCGACGTAGCCCGAGTAGCCGCCGTCCGTGACGATCTGCAGCATGTGCGGGAAGTCGATCTCCGTTTCGTTGTTGTCCCCGTCGAAGTCGTAGCACTTGGCGCTGACCGCCTTCGCGCGCGGCATGAGCCGCTGGACGGCATCGTAGCGGTCGATCTCGGGCGGGAAGTTGCCGAAGTCCGGAAGCGTGCCAAGCTGCGGGCTGTTGACGAGCTCCATCAGTGACATGAGCCACGCAGGGTCGGACGAGAGGCCGCCGTGGTTCTCGATCGAGACGTCGACGCCGGTGCCCTTCGCGTAGTCGAGTAGCGGGGCGAGCCCTTCGGCGCAGCGCTCACGCATGACAGCGGGATCGGTTTCGTCGCCGCGTGCGTTCACGCGAATCAGCTCGCAGCCGAGGACGCCAGCGATATCGATCCACTTGCGGTGGTTGTGTGCGGCCTGGATTCGCTTGTCGCGCTCCGGATGGCCGATATCACCCTCGAGGTCGCACATGATGAGCAGCAGCGCGATACCTGCGTCGTCGGCGCGTTTTCGCATGTGGCGTAGGTAGGCGTACTGCGGCGAGGGGAAGAAGGTGTTGACTAGCTCGAAGCCGCTGATGCCCATCTCGTGACAGGTATCGAGCATGCCGAGCTGATCGAGCTCCTTCGCGAAGAAGGCCTTGTGGAGCGACCACGCGGCGAGCGAAATCTTGAGTCCGTTGTCTGTCACGATACCTTACCCCTCCCTCTTATCCCTCCCTAAAAGGGGAGGGACGATCTGTTCGTGCACGCCCGCTGCGGATGAGCTTACACCTCCCCTCATCCTGGCAGTGGGTGGATGCTGACCTCTCGAAAAGAGACGGCCGATTCGCCGTCGTGGTTCTGCAGGCCGATGTAGCCTTCGTGCGGGCGCGGGCCACGTTCTGGCTCGTAGTCGAACGCGCGGTCGGGCAGAGGGCCGGCCGGATCGAACTGAGTCATCAGCGTGCCGTTGAGCATGACTTCGACGATGTCGCCGCGCATGACGATGTCCATCGTATTCCATTCACCGGGCGGCTTCTGGGCCTGGGCGAGCGCCGTGCTGAGCGAGTAAATGCAGCCGGTCTTGTGGAACTCATCGCTCGGCTCGTGGATCTGGACCTCGTAGCCGTGGTGGACGGCGAACCACGGGTCGGGCGGGCGATCCGCGATGCGGATGAAGACGCCAGAGTTGTCCTCGTCGCGACTGACCTTATAGACAGCGCGGAGCAGGCAGTTGCCGAACGTCGCCTCCGTGTACCAGAGCAGGCCCATGCCGCCCTGCGTCGTGAGCGCGCCGTCCTCGACTACGAAGCTACCCGGGCCGGCCATCTGCCAGCCGGTGAGGTCGCGGCCGTTGAAGAGCTGCTGTATGTCACCCATGAGTGCGGGGCATTATAGCGGCGCGTCTGCTTGATGCACGAGGACCTTTCCGGGTCGTGGTACCATTCGTGCGCACGATGAGACATCCAGGGGGCCGCTCGCCATTGCATGACCAAGGAAACGCCGGCGGCGGAAGAGGGCCGGCGCAACATCGGTGCGCGTAAGATCGACGGGAGCTGCTGAGTCTTCATGATTCGAGTAGCGGCTCTCCTGCTAGTTGGCGCGGTTCTGCTCGCTTGTAGCGGCACCGGTCCGGGCAAGGACGATATTGCGAACACTGTCGCCGACTTCTATCGCGCCTTGAGCGACGATCCGGCGGACGCTTACACGTACCTTGCGGAAGCCTGTAGGGCAGAGATCGACTATCTAGATTTCGTCGCGACCACTAGCGACTTCAGGGGCTTCATCGGCAAGGCCGAACTCGAGATCAGGGACGTGAGGATACTAGAGCAAACACACGATCACATTACCGCTGACTACGATGTATTCCTGAAGTCAGACGATGAAGAGATACCGCTCACAGGCGAGCTCGACCTTGAAGGTCCTACGCGGCTCGTTAAGGAAGACGGCCAGTGGCGCTTCGAGGACTGCGCAGGCTATCCAACGTCGGCGGCGACCAGCACGCCCGATGCTCAGGCTGTGGCCACACCAACGTTCGAGCCGGATTCTCCAGCAGCGGTTGAGGCCGACGAAGACCCCTCGTTGCCCGGGACATTCGTCGACCTGCAGGCTATCTACGGTGGCTACTGGGGCAACCGAGATGGCATCAACACAGCAAGTCACAGGCAAGAGCAAATCGATTACAGCGCCCAGGGTGAACTGCCGCCTGCTGGTGGGCCGCACTGGGGCGCCAGCGCCTGCCCGCCCGATCCGGACTTGGCGCCCCCCCTCTGCGGGCCGGTTCCCTGGGGCATCTACCGCAGCTCCTGGCCGGCTGAGAGCGTTGTCCACAACATGGAGCACTCCGGCGTCATCATCTGGTACAACACGTCGGACCAGCAACTGACGGAGCAACTCGAGTCCCTGGTTCAGGAGAATCTCGCGAAGGGAAAGTTCATCGTCCTGATGCCGTACTTCGACATCCAGTCTGAAACGATCGCACTGACCGCTTGGGCCTGGCGGGACGTGTT
>JBKKBW010000567.1:0-3359 GCA_046713635.1 Dehalococcoidia bacterium | reverse complement strand
CGCTGGGTCAGCGCTGTCGACGACGCGAGGTCGGTAAAGAGAACGGTCATCAGCCCCGACGCCAGCTTGGCATCGGGGTTCAGGCCCGAACTCTCCTCCGTAAGGAACTCTTCCACGGCAGCCAAGGTCGCCGTCATGTCTGTTCCGGGCCCAAACGGCGAGGACGAGCTTCCCTCCATCAGCGCGAGTCTCGCGTGCGGAATCGAGGCCGCCGTATTGCGTATGACCTCTAGCACTGGCTTTGCGAACCCGCGGCGTCCCAGCACCAGCGTGGGCGCCTCCACCTGTGCGAGGAGGTCAGAGACCGGGTAGTGCGACAATGCCGCGTACATTCTGTTGTAGGTCTCCGCCGTGAACGACTCTCGTATGTAGGCAGCCATCCGTCGCGCCGTCGGCCCCGCGTCCCAGCCCATCACGAGGTGTCCGATGACCTCGGAGAAGACCTCCCAGTTCTTTTCGGCGAGGTTGCCGAGCTCAGCGGGGGTTCGCCCCGACACTCCTCGCCAAATGATCAGGCGGTTCACCCGCCCCGGGGCGCGGGCCGCAAGGCCGACGCCGAGGGCCGTGCCCCAGTTTGGCGCAAACACGTCCACGCGGCTAAGTCCTAGATGGTCGATGACCGAGAAGAGGTCGCTAAGCATGTCCTCTAGCGTGAACTCGTCGGCTTCGTCAGACATGCCCGATCCGCGCGCGTCGTACCGAATGACCCGGCGCGTCCTGGCGAGGCCCTCGTACCACAAACGCCACTCTGGATCGGCCAGCTCCGTCTGGCTAGCGCCGAGGAGGAGTGGCGAGAGGAACAGGAGCGGAGGACCGTCACCCAGCGTCCAGTAGGCGATGTTTACGCCGTCGCTCGTCCTGGCGTACTGAGTGCGCAGCTCTGCCATCACTCCCGCCACCGCACTTCGTACAGCCGCACCGGCTCCTCGAAGCCCTTTGGCACCACCTCGCCGATGTCCGCGAATAGGAAGCCCTTGCCCGCCGACAGCTCTCGTACCACGTTCGAGACGAGAATCTGCCCGGACTCCGCGTGGTCGCAGATGCGGCGCGCCAACTGCACGCTCGTCCCGAAGAGATCGCTCTCCTCCGCCACCGGCTCGCCCGCGTTCAGCCCGATGTGGACGGCGAGAGGGTCGGGGGTCAAGGGTCGAGGGTCAGGGCCGCCCGTTCCCACCCCCTGTTTGCGCGCCTCTACAGCTCGCTGTATCGTCACCGCGCACTCAAGCGCGCCTGACGCCGTCGGGAAGGACGCCATAATGCCGTCGCCCGTGTGCTTGATCTCCGTTCCGCCCTGGACCGCCAGCGCCTCGCGCACGATCGTGTTGTGGGCGCGCACCAGCTCCTGCGCCTTCGCGTCGCCCAGCCGCTGCGTCAACGCGGTGGAGGAAGCGAGGTCGGTGAAGAGAATAGTACGCAGCGCACCCGCGTCCGGCGTTGGCACTACGTCGTCCGACGGAAGATCGAGCATGAAGCTGCGGATCGTTTGGACGAGTTCGGCGATCGCCTTCGCATCAATCGGATTGTGGCCGCCCTCGACTGGATGAAGTCGCGCGTTCGGAATTGCTGCAGCCAGCGCCCGGCCGAGCTCGAACGGAATCGCCTTGTCGTCGCGTCCGTGGACGATCAGCGTCGGCGCGGTGATCGCAGGCAGCAGGCCCGTAACGTCGATCTCTGCCATGGCGTGGATCATCGCCTCGAAGTATTCTGCGCTGGTAGCGCGCTGCCTAATGTCCGTTGGGGAATTCTCTGTCCCGAGCAGGTCAGAGATCGCCTTTGACCCCAAGTCCTGCTCGGCCCGGATCAGCGCGGTCAGCGCTTCCCCAACATCCGCTCGCAATCTCGCGAGCTGCCGTCCTGAAGCGAATGTGCCATACAAAATGAGCTTACGCACCCGCTCGGGGTGCCTCCCTGCGTAAGCGATGGCGACTGGCCCACCTTCCGACGTCCCGCGCAGGATGAACGTACTCAGGTGGAGATCCCCAACCACGGCCTCCAGATCGCGCAGCCGCGCCTCCAACGAGTAGTCGTCTTCGCTCCGGTCCGATAACCCTGTGCCGCGCTTGTCGTAGCGTATGACGGTAAAGTCGCGCGCGTAGATCTCCCATACTCGCCGCATCTGCTCGTTTTCCCAACTCGCCTCAAGATGGTTCAGCAACCCAGGTACGAAGACAACCGGCGGACCCGAACCAACCGTTGCATACGCGATGCGCACACCGTCACTCGTTTTGCAGAAGCGGATCTGCTGCTCCATCACGTGTCCTCCCGCCATCGCACTTCGTACAACCGCACCGGCTCCTCGAAGCCCTTTGGCACCACCTCGCCGATGTCCGCGAATAGGAAGCCCTTGCCCGCCGACAGCTCCCGTACCACGTTCGAGACCAGTATCTGCCCGCTCGACGCATGGTCGCAGATGCGGCGTGCCAGCTGCACGCTCGTGCCGAACAAATCGGACTCCTCGGCTACCGGCTCGCCCGCGTTGAGCCCGATGTGCACCTGCAGGTCGGGCTGGTTGCGTAGCGCGAAGCTGCGCTGGATCGCCATGGCGCACTCCAGCGCCCCGGAAGCCGTCGAGAACGACGCCATGATGCCATCGCCTGTGTGTTTGATCTCGCTGCCGCCCTGCGCCGCCAGCGCTTCGCGCACGATCGTATTGTGCGCGCGCACCAGCTCCTGCGCCTTCGCGTCACCCAACTGCTGCGTCAGAGCGGTCGACGACGCGAGGTCTGTGAACAGGAGCGTTACCAGGCCGCCTCCCGAAGGTGCGCGTTCGGCCGGCCGCTCGCCCAGGAACTCGCGCATGATCTCTAGCTGCTTCTCCCCCGACTGGCGAGGACTATCACCCTCCAGCACGATGAGGCGGGTGGCCGGAATGAGTTCCGCCACCGCCCTCACGGCGCTGATGGGGACGACCTGGCTCTTGCGCGAGTGAAAAATGAGCGTCGGCGCCTGCACGCGGGGTAGCAGTGCGCTGACATCGACGCCCGCCTGGAACTCGATGTATCTCGCGGCGACCTCCGGCGATACAGACCCGCGCAGCAGCTTCGCGTACTCGCGCTGGGTCGCAACGGGCCCGCTTGGGTAAGCAAAAACGTTCGCTATCGTCCTCGTGGCCAGCTCCCAGTTGCCCCGAATCAGCTCCGCGAGGCCACGCGCCTGGCCTTCGTCCATGATGTCGGCGCCGCGCGCGGACGGGCTCCATAGCATCAGACGGCGGACGTGCTCCGGGTAGCGAGCAGCGTAGGCGAGCACCACAGCGTTGCCGTCAAACGCTCCCCAGAGGTCGAAGTGCTCGAATTCGAGCTGCTCGGCAATCGCGCGAAGGTCGGCCACCTGAGCCTCCAGCGAGAGGTCCTCCACGC
>JBKKBW010000566.1:0-2348 GCA_046713635.1 Dehalococcoidia bacterium | reverse complement strand
ATCGAAAGGGCGCGCGAGACGGTGGCGAAGGTGCGCGGGCATCTGGAGATGTACGCGCAGTCGGGCCGGGTGCCGGTGGGCGCGCCGGTGCGTTCGGAGGCCGACCTGTCGGGGTTGAGCGCACAGGAGAAGATCGTGCGGGGGATAGAACAACGCCGAGGGTAGGGTTAACGGCGTGGGACAAGGAGCGGGGGCGGAGCATTGCGTTGCTCCACCCCCGCGCGGACTTCGTTTACGTTCCGACTACGCGTCGGGCTTGATGTGACAGACGAGCAGTACCTTGCCACCCTTGGTCGTGACCGAGCGGGAGTTTGTCGTGACACCCGCGAAGGTCCCGCAATTAAAGCCGCGGTGCCTCATCGTCAACGCAGGCTCTTCGCCGGCAGGAATGTCGAAGTGGCAGGTGAGCGTCACGTTTCCGCTCGCGGCGTCCACCTGCTGTGACTTCGTGTCTGTGGTCAGAAAGACGTCAAGGCCGGAATCGGCAGCGAGTATGCCGCATGTGAAGTCCCTTACGACGGTGGCGCCGTCAGCGTGGGCGGACTGGCCACCGGACCCGATCAGTGAGCTTCCCAGAAAGGCGGCCGAGGCGATAGCACCTGCCGCAATGACGGCCAATGTGATCTTTCTCACAAGATCCTCCTTATTGCTAGGCGCGTAGACGACAGTGTCCGTCGTGCTTCCTGGCACTCGGATCTTCGGCCGGGCCGCCTTCAAGCCGAATGGGCGCCTCGTTGCGATACGCCTTCTGGATCCTGGCCAGGTTACGGTCGAACACGGGAAACGGGGTGCATCCCTGCGGTTTCGCGGCCACCAGGGTGGACGCACTGCCTTTATACACAGCAAACACGACGCTGTACAAGCAAGGATGAGTGAGTAATACGGTTCGCTCCCGCCCAAGGCGGGCAGGCGAGGGCGGGCTTCGGCGGGCGGGCGAGGGTAGGCTTCGGCGGGCAGGCCGAGGGTAGGCTAGCAGCTCAGGATGGCACGGTCAGGCTGAAGCCTGACCCGCGGGTGAAGCCGCGTGACCCGCGGGTGCAGGGTCGAGCCGCGGGTGCGGGGCGATCGGAGCGTGAGGTCCTGGAAAAGGAAGAGGGCCGGCGAGCTGGACGCCGGCCCTCTGTAGCTCCACGCTGCTTGGTCTAGGTGCCTTACCTAGTGGCTGCGGCCACTACCCCGGCCGTTGCCGTGACCGGGGCCCTGATCTGAGCTACCGATCACGACTTCGGTGGGCGTCGCGGTTGGTTCCTCTCTGGATGTTCTTGAAAGCGGAATGGAGATGTCTGATCTATGGTCGCGTCCCTGTCGTATGTTTTTTCGCGGCACCTCCCACCCCGCCTGTATGCCGAAGCGCGCGGTATCGCTCATAGACTCGACGCGGCTGCCATTCCCTGAACGAGAACCGTAAGGCAGGAAACGAACTTCGCGAGTAGTTCCCTAAGGTTTTTGCCTGGGAGGACTAGGGATGCCCAATCGCCCTGACGATAGTGAACCTAGGGCCTCGGCTTCGGGGCCGGCCCGTTAGTTTCCCGGAGATGTGGATGCGAGCGACTCGTGTTTAGCCCGTCCCTGATTCGCGCGAAAGCGCGCGCGGTGTTCCTGCTGGGTGGAAGCCTGGCTGCGGGCGTCGTTGTGCTGCTGCTGGTTGCCACGCCTTCGCAGGCGCTGGTGGGAAGCGTCGAAGGGAATGGCTACACGGCCAACGGGAACATTGTCTCCTTCGTCATGGACCTGAATAACGTGGAGCTCCCGCCGGGTGGCGTGACGGGAGGCGACCTGAACATTACGACGAACGGCGTGAATTTGTCGTTTGCGGATTCAACCGTGAGCTGCTCCGGGACGTCGAGCGGACCGGCGATCGAGGCACAGTGCCTCTCGACGATCACGTCTTTGAGCCTCTCAATTGACGGCACGACGATCATCCTCGCGGACGCACTGGCCGCTGAGTCGCACAGCATCGATACGGGGAGCGGCGCGACCAGCGATGATGGTGTATCCGGCTTCACGAACCTCTGCGTGCGCCAAACCGGTCCTTGTGACCTTGTCACGGTGCCTGGCATCTACGCTGTGAACACGCTGGGCATCACGGGTACGGTTGAAGTGCTGGAAGAAGTCTCAAGGACGGACAACGGCACGGTGACGGGCAGCGGTCTGAATGTGCAGGCCCTGCAGGTGAACCTGACGTGGGCTTCGGGCACCCGGTCGATGTCACTGTCGCTGGCGGGCGCTGACAGCTTCGTCGGGGGCGTGGCGACAGAGACTCCAACAGCGACGGATACGCCGACGGCTACCGATACGCCCACGGATACCCCGACGGCGACGGAAACGCCTACCGACACGCCGACGCC
>JBKKBW010000565.1:0-1752 GCA_046713635.1 Dehalococcoidia bacterium | reverse complement strand
AACCGACTCCTCCCCAAGGCGCGCGGGGGGCCACCTTCGGCGCCTCAAGTAAACGTGTAACGCCGTGCGCTGTCAAGACTGGCACGGCCCCGTGACGCCTCAACTATGCCCCTTCCAGAACAACACTTCCATGATCTACGTCACGTAACGCAGAAAGGGGCGGCCGAATAGCCGCCCCTTTCTGTTGGTTCTCCGCGCACTCCGCGTCTCCGCGTGAGCCCCGCCTACGCGCAATCATGGAAGTACTGCTTCACGCTGTTCAGAATGTCGTCCACACGTTGCAGCCCGTTCGGCGGCCCCAGGTTCCACGCGACCGGTCCCACATACGTCCGGTCCTTCACGGGATCGTAACCAGGCTCGTACGGCGGCAGCCCCGGATCGCCGTACCCCGGGTCGCGCGCCGATCGTTGAGAATACGTGCCACCAAGCGCTTGACAACTTCCGCCGTCAGGCGTAGTATCCCACCAACGTTACGGCGCGAATCTGAGATAAGAGATCATTCGCATATACAAAAAAGAGGTGTTTTTACAAAACAGACGTGCTTATTACAGATTCAGCTTGAATCTGAGCGTCGGTACCAAAAAGAGGCCAAAAGTGCTCAAAAGACGGCCAAAAACGGCGACAAATGAGATCCCTTGTCAGCGCAAGACCCGACTGACGTGGGGCGTAGGGTCGGAGCGCGCCCTCGACTGCAGCAAGGGAGACATAAAAAGGACCCGAAAAACACCCGATTCTACCAAACGAACTTCGCTCGGGGACCAGGCGGTTCGGCCTGGCGTTATAATGAGCACCCCACACAGAGCTCCTTTTCCCTTTAGGGAAGAGGTTGGGGTTAGGTAAGAATGGAGCCTACCCTGAGCGCAGTCGAATGGGAAGGTCGGACTCTCCCGCTTCCGGGAGAGCGGCTTGCGGGTTAGGTAAGAAGGAGGCGACCCATGGCAAAGCGGGCACCTACCAGCGACCAGGAGAAACCTACGAAGGAGCCAAAGGGCCTCGCCACCGTCGAGGAGGCGATCGAGGACTACCGGCGCGGCCGGTTCGTCATCATCGTTGATGACGAGGCGCGCGAGAACGAAGGCGACCTCACTCTCCCGGCCCAGTTCATCACGCCCGAGGCGATCAACTTCATGGCGACCCATGCCCGCGGCCTCATCTGCATGCCCATGGCCGCCGACCGCGTCGACCGGCTTGGCATCCCGATGATGGTCGGCCGCAACGACGACCACTTCGGCACGCCGTTCACCGTCTCCGTCGAAGCGCGCGCCGGCATCAGCACCGGCATCTCGGCCGCCGACCGCGCGCGTACTGTGCAGGTGCTGATCGATCCGAAGACCGGCCCCGGCGACATAGCCATGCCCGGCCACATGTTCCCGCTGCGCGCTCGCGATGGCGGCGTGCTCGTACGCGCCGGCCAGACCGAGGCCGTTGTCGATCTCTGCAAGCTCGCCGGGCTCTACCCGGCCGGCCTCTGCTGCGAGATGATGAAGGCCGACGGCACGATGGCGCGCCTGCCCGACCTCAAGCGTTTCGCGACGCGACATAAGGTGAAGATCATCAGCGTCGACCAGCTCATCGCCTATCGAAAGCAGAAGGAGAAGCTGGTCCAGCGCGTGACCGAGACCGTCATCCCCACGGAAGCCGGCGAATGGCGCGCCATCGCTTACCGCAGCGCCATCGATGCGGACGAACACGTCGCGCTCGTCATGGGCGATGTCACCACGCCGAAGCCGGTGCTCGTGCGCGTGCACAGCC
>JBKKBW010000564.1:0-5488 GCA_046713635.1 Dehalococcoidia bacterium | reverse complement strand
TCGATGACTTGCTGTTGCTCAATGCGGCCGGCCCGCACGCCGACGTCAAGCTGGACACGCAGACGCTGGAGAGCGAATTCCTCCGGGCCGCAGGCTGGGACCCGGAGACGGCCGCACCGAGCCGCGCGAAGCTCGAAGAGCTTGGCCTGAAGGATGTGGCGGAGGCGATCGGAGCGAAGTAGGACGGTCGGAACCGCAGAACCTACGGAACCTCGGAACCGAAGGGTCCCGCGCAGCGAGGTAACCCGCCGCTAGTTATTCTGGAACGACTGCCCGGAGGCAACAGTATGCGAAGATTAACCGCTCTCCTTCTTGTTCTGACCATCATCGGATCGGCTGCGGCCGTTATCAACGTCGCGAGCGCCGGTGATGCCGACACCATCCACTACCCGGACCTGCAGCCGCTGAAGCCCTCAGATATCAAGTTCCAGCGCATTCGAAGCACGGGACAGAAGTTCATTCGCCTCACGAATACCGCGGCCAACCTCGGTCAGGGCCGCTTTGAGCTACGGCCGGTGCACGACGCAACGACTGGTACCACGGTGGCCTACCAGCGCCTTTACTCGCACGACGCAAGCGGCAACTGGTACATGACGGGCGAGCAGGCCATCGGCGCGTTCGAGCTCCACAGCGCGCACGGGCACTGGCACTTCAACGACTTCGCTCTATATGAGCTGCGCAATATTGCCACGGACGGACAGGTCGGGAGTCAGGTACTGGCGAGCAGCGGCAAAGTGACCTTCTGCATCATCGACACAGGACTTATCGACGGGAGCCTAGAGCACGCAAGTGGCGCGACGTACACATCGTGCGGTCAGAATGCCATTCAGGGCCTCTCCGTTGGCTGGGGTGATGCTTACACCTGGAACCTTGCCGGGCAGAGCATAGACGTCACTGGTGTGCCACAGGGGGACTACTGGCTGGTCTCCACGGTCGACCCAGATGACATTGTGCTCGAGGGCGGCGGCGCGGCGGAATCGAACAACACGGCAGCGGTCAAGGTGCGCCTACGGCCGAATGGCGTCCGTACCATTCAGTAGCCAGCGCTGCTCCAACTGCTGTACCTTGGAACCCCGGACGACCTCCGGGGTTCTGTGTCTGTAGGAGGTAGAGGTGGCGCGACGCCACAGTCACGCGCAAGTATCTGAGAGTCTTTCAGCCATGAGTGATCTCACCCCAAGCGATTTTGAATTGGTTTGGGACGACTTCGTTGCGCGGGCAAATGCAATGAAGTTCTCGCAAAAGGCTGTCCTTTGGATGACGGACTTCTACGAGCGGCGGCTCGGTGACGAAGACCGCAAGGTTGCGGATGCAGTTCTTCGCGCCTGGCTTCTGGGTGACGAAATTGGACGGCGGTTTATCGCGTTGGCGTTGGTTGATGATTTCGGGATCCGGACAGCCCTTCCAGCCGTGAAACAGCTGCGCACAAGACTGATGGACGCGACAGACCCGGTTCAAGTAGACGAACGAGAGAAGGCGGAACGGATCATAGGCCGTCTTGGAGAGAAGGAGTCGTCTTCGAGGTAGGTGAGGACCACATCATTTGGAGAGAAGGAGTCGTCTTCGAGGTAGGTGAGGACCACATCATGATGAACACAGAACTGCAAGCCAACACCGAACCAGGACGAAAGTTCGTTGAGCTGGCGGAGGAGCACGCGGCGGACTTCGCGACGCGCGCGGACCAGCACGATCGCGAAGGCAGCTTTCCGCACGAGAACATCGAGGCGCTGCAGCAGAGCGGCTTCCTGGCTGGGCCGATCCCTGAAGAGTTCGGCGGGATGGGCGTCGACTGCATCCACGATCTTGCGGTGGGGATGAGCCGGCTAGGGCGTGGGTGCGCGTCTACAGCGATCGCCGCGAACATGCACATGGCGGGCGCGTGGGAGATGAACCGCATCTGGCGCTGGCGCGAACAGGCGCCGCCCGGCCAGGAGGAGGCGCTGAGGGGACTGATGGGGGCCATCGGCGGGAAACAGATCATCACCTGCGGCCCGAGCACCGAGATCGGTACGGACCTGGCGTCGCCAGTGACAGAAGCGACGCCGGACGGTGATGAGAGCTACCTGATCAGCGGCCACAAAATCTTCGGGACGATGTCGCCGGCAGCGAACCTGTTTTTCTCGACGGTGCGAATCAAGGATGGGGACGGCTACGTCGGGACGCTGGCGTTCTATCCGAAGGCGTCGCCAGGCGTGACGGTACACAACAACTGGGACGCTCTGGGGATGCGGGCTTCCGGCAGTCACGACGTGACGCTCGAAAACGTGCGCGTGCCAGCAGCGAGCGTCCTGCCACCGCGTGGCTGGGGTAAGCTGGATGCGACGTTTGCGGACAACTCTGTCTCGATAAATTTCTCGCTGGCCTGCTGCTTCCTTGGGATAGCTGAGGCGGCGCGCGACCTGGCCGTGGACCTGGCATCGCGGCAGAAGGGGCCCAACGGGAAGCTGCTGGCGGAACGGATCCCGATCCAGCAGCTCGTTGCGGAGATCGAGATCGACCTGGAGGTCTCGCGGGCGATCGTCGAGCGAACGGCGGGCATGGCCGACGAGCACTTCTCGACATACGCGCCCGGTCAGGCTCCTGCAGACGAGGCGCACGGCCTGCTGAAGCAGCACCAGATCATGAAGTACATAGTCCAGCGGAAGGCGATCGATATCGTCGACCGGGCGATGACGACGGTGGGCGGATCGGCGTACATGAGTAAGAGCCCGTTCTCTCGGCTGCCGCGATGTGCGAGCAGGGCCGTTCATGCAGCCGTTCGCGCCGTACGAGGCGCTCGAGTACATCGGGAAGGTCACGCTAGGCGTCGATCCGCAGCTCGACCGGTGATGCCGTAACACTGCCGTGATCCGGGTCAAGTTCTACAATCTGCTCGCCGAGAGATCGCTCTCGGGCCGGGAGGAGTACGAGGTGGCGTTCGAAGAGGGACTGCGCGCGATCGATCTGATCCACCGCGAGGGCTTCCAAGGCGAGGAGGCGGAAGCGATCGTCGTGCTGGTCAACGACGAGCAGTCGACCCGCGGCGCGAGCCTGTCCGAGGGTGATCGCGTGGAGTTCCTGATCAACATGGTGGGTGGCTGACCTCCGATCTTTGATTGCACTGACGTTTTTATTTTTCCCGAATCTGTGTCTGCAGCGTTCTTTGATTGTTCCGTGCACGGGCGTTCCAGGGAGAGGTCCGTCGTGGAATGGCGAGCCGCCGCAGAGAGCCCTGGCTGAGGACTCTGAGGAGCGTGCGCAGATCCGGTTCGTCGAGCAGCCGCTGTGTCAGCGCGAGCACGCGGGGCGAGTGCCGTCCGTTCCTCAGACCATTCAGGTTGCCCTTTGGCGCTCCGGCACCGCGGCGGCGGCCTCCTCGCGGCATCGGCGATACCTCCTCTGTGTTTGGTTCGCCAAGGATACGGCCAGGTTCAAATAGCTCCAAGCGTCTGATGGCACTCTTGGGGAATTGGTCGCGGTTTGGCGCCGACGTGCGACCGGACGGAGTTGAGGCTAGGTCCCTACAGCTGCGGCGATTGGATAGGTTCTGCCATATGAGCAGGCGGCCCCTTGTGGGAGCCGCCTGAGTTCTGCCGGTCTAACGCGGGGTCTGCCGCTCCAAACGCGGGCCTGCGTCCCGGCGCTGAAATGAGCAGGCGGCCCCTTGTGGGAGCCGCCTGAGTTCTGCCGGGTTCAACGCGGGGACATGACTGGTGGCCTTGCGTCTAAACTCCCGGTAGGAGGTCACTTTCAGTATCGGCCAAAGCTGTTGAATACTTGTGGCGCAATTGCTAAAAAACTCCTAAATCTGGAGAACATTCAGTCGACGTGAAGCTGAGCCGAATCTGGCCTCAGCTATAATTCCGAATGCGGATTCGCCTCGAGGGCCTCTGGCAGCACCCCGATTTCGTCCGGCTCTGGACGGCCCAAACGATCTCTGTCTTCGGCTCGCTCATTACGGGTACGGCCCTTCCGTTCACGGCCATCCTTGCTCTCGATGCTTCGCCGCTACAGGTGGCGTTCCTAGCTGCGTCGAACCATGTGCCCGGCCTGATCTTCGCGGTGGCGGCGGGCGTCTGGGTGGACCGCCTGCCGAGACGCCCCGTCATGATTGTCGCCGACTTGGGCCGGGCCGCGCTTCTGGTTTCCATTCCCATCACCTATGCGTTCGATGCGCTCACTATCTGGCAGCTCTACGTTGTGGCACTGGGCGCGGGCGTGCTGACGATCTTCTTCGACGTTGCGTACCAGTCCTACCTACCGTCGCTCGTCTCTCGTGAGGAGTTAATCGAGGGTAATAGCAAGCTCGCGGCAACCGCCAGCGTCTCCGAGTTCGCGGGCTTCAGCGTCTCCGGTTGGCTGGTGCAGGTGTTCAGCGGGCCGGTCGCAATACTCGTCGATGCGGTGTCGTTTGTCGTCTCGGCGGGCTTCCTGCGCACCATCCGCGCGCCTGAGCCGCCGCGAGGGGCGGTCGAACAGCGCCAGAGCGCGCTGACCGAGGCGGTCGAGGGCATGCGGGCGGTCATGCGCGACCCGCTGCTGCGCTCGCTGGCCGGCGTAACGCCGCTCGCCTCGTTCGGCATCGGCATGTTCTTTGCGACGTACATGATTTTCGTGACACGGGGCCTCGGGTTCAATCCGGGCGTTTTGGGTGTCATCTTCGGGCTGGGCGGTATTAGCTCGCTGTTCGGAGCGGTGCTGGCCGGCGCCTTCGCCCGGCGTTACGGCATCGGCGTATCCATGATCGCCGGTATTGCCATGATGGGCATCTCGATGTTGTTCATCCCCATCGCCCAGGGCGCAACAGCCGTCGCGGCTGGCTTGCTTATCGCGCAACAGATTAGCGGCGATGGCATGTACATGGTCTTCGATATCAATGCGACGAGCCTCCGCCAGGCGATTGCCCCAGAGCAGGTGCTCGGCCGGGTCAACGCCTTCAACCGCATGCTCGATCTCGGGTTCACGCTGATTGGCATCCTGATCGGCGGTGTCATCGGCCAGACCATCGGACTGCGGCCAGCCCTGTATATCGGCGCTGGCGCGATGATCGCGGCCGCTGCCTGGCTCTTCCTTTCGCCGGTCCGGCACGTCGTGGCGGCTCCACCGCGGGAAGAAGAGCCGCTCGCAACGGCGCTCGATCCAACGCTGGCGCATCCGCCGATCGTGTAGTGCGTCCACGGAACACGGACCATAGCCCCGGCGGGGCCCCTGGGTCCAGCAGTGGGCGCTTCGGGCGGTGAGGAGCGAGACGCCAAATAGAGCCTTTGAGCGAGATCCTTCTTGACGCTAGCTCACTCGTTCGAGTAGCATGATGTCGGGCGCCGCCTCCTGAGGCGGCGTTCTGCGTATAGATGCCAAAGTACATATTTGTTACCGGCGGTGTCGTAAGCAGCGTAGGCAAGGGCATCACCACCGCCGCAATCGGACGAATCCTCAAGTCTCGCGGCCTGTCCGTCGCAATCCAGAAGCTCGACCCCTATCTGAACGTCGATCCCGGCACGATGAGTCC
>JBKKBW010000563.1:0-1238 GCA_046713635.1 Dehalococcoidia bacterium | reverse complement strand
TGAGCGACGGCGATGGAGACTCGGTCGCCGACATCGCAGAGGTGGTTGCCGGCTCCGACCCGGATGACGCCCACAGCGTGCCCGAGGAGTACTTTTGGAGCGTCGTCCTCGGCACGAATGTATGCGGCGACGCTGTCGACAACGATGGCGACGGCGCCGTGGACCTCGCGGACATGGGCTGCATGGACGACGACTCGGACGCCGTCTCGAACCAGATGGAGGACTTCCTCGGATCCGATCCAGACGATACGGACAGCATTCCGGAGGACACCCGCTTCGATGGCGCGCTAGCATCCCTCGGCTATGGCTTCTTCGAAACGTGCGCCAACGGAGAAGACGACGACGGCGACGGCGCAGCCGACGCAGCCGACAGCAACTGCGTCCCGATCCTGAGTGACGGAGACGCTTTCGACGATCGTGTTGAGAAGCTCTTCGGCTCCGATCCAACCGACGCAAACAGCGTCCCCGAGCACAACATGCCCAACCCTGGCTCGTGCAGCGACGGAGTCGATAACGATCGCGACGGCGCGGCAGACGCCGCTGAGGCCGCCTGCCATCCCGCAACGAACGACAACGTTGCCAGCGCTCGCTCCATCAGCGCCATTCCGTTCGAAGACACCGTAAAGATTTCGACGGCGACCACGGAGCCAGGCGAGCCCGAATCGGACTGCTTCTTCGAGCCGCCCGCGACGGTCTGGTACAAGTACACGGCCGCGTCCGCTGGGCCTCTCGCCGTCGACACGGCAGGCACAAACTTCCCCAACGGCGTGACGGTCTGGACGCGAAGCGGCAGCACATACCGCTTCGTGAGCTGCGGCAGCAGCTTCTCGTCACAAGGGTCCGCGCCGGGCGCTCGCGCCCCGTTCCAGGCGGCTGCAGGCGAGACGTACTACATCCAAATCGCCGGCGCCGTCTTCCCGAACGCGCCCGCCGATCTTCGTATCGCGCTCGACGTAGGTCATCCGCCCGCCAACGACAACTTCAGCGACGCGGCGGAGATCGCGTCCGTGCCCTTCCAAGCATCGCTGAATGCAGCGGACGCGACAACAGAGTTCGGCGAACCCGAAAGCGACTGCACGTACGACGAGCCCTACTCCAGCGTCTGGTATCGCTACACGGGCACCAGCGACAGACTCCTTATTGCAGACACTTCGGGGAGCAACTACCTGACCGGCGTCTCCGTCTGGGTTGAGAGCTCGTTCGGCCTCTCCGAAGTCGACTGCACTACTTACACCGGG
>JBKKBW010000562.1:0-4491 GCA_046713635.1 Dehalococcoidia bacterium | reverse complement strand
CGACGGCCGCTGCGTCGCGACGACGAGGTGGATGCCCGTCGCGCGCGCGAGCTGCGCCAGACGGCAGATCTGCTTCTCTACTTCATACGGCGCGGCCATCATTAGGTCGGCCAGCTCGTCGATGATTACGACCCAGTAGGGGAGCTTCGAGGGGCACTTCGCGTGCTTGTTGTACGACTCCAGGTTGCGCACGCCTATGGACGAGAAGCGCCGGTAGCGCGCCTCCATCTCATGTATCACGGCCTGCAACGTCCCGACGACTTTGTCCATGTCTGTCACGATTGATGAGAACGCGAGGTGCGGTATCTCCGAGAACGCTGCCAGCTCGACGCGCTTCGGGTCGATCATCACAAAACGCACTTCCTCCGGCGACGCGTGCATCAGCAAACACGCGATGATCGAGTTGATCGCGACGCTCTTGCCGCTACCGGTCGAGCCCGCGATGAGCAGGTGCGGCATCTTCGAGAGGTCCGCGATCACCGGCTCGCCTGAGACGCTCTTGCCCAGCGCGAGCGACAGTCGCGACTTCAGGGCCATGCGCCGGAACTGCGCGGATTCCACGACGCTGCGCAGCGTGACGAGCGCCGCCGACGTGTTCGGCACCTCGATGCCCACGAACGGCTTGCCCGGCACGGGCGACTCGATCCGCAGCGACGGCGCTGACATGGCGAGCGCCATGTCGTTCGCGAGGGTCGTGATCTGGTTCACGCGCACGCGCGTCCGGGAGACTTCCTCAATCCAGACCTTCGGCTGTCCGTTGCGGTCCAGCACCGGCTTGCCAAGCTGGTCGCGCTCCTGCACCTGGCGCGTCTTAACCTCCCAGCCCGGCTCGATGCCGAACTGCGTCACGGTCGGGCCCTCGTTCACCTGCACGACCTTCGCGTCCACGCCGAACGACGCTAGCGTCTCTTCGATAAGCTCAGCCCGCAGCGCAGCGTCCGCCTCCTGCCCTTCCTGCGGCGCGACGTCCAGCAGCACGTCGAGCGGCGGCAGCTGCCAGCCGTCCTTCGCCTTGCGCTTCGTCTTGCTATCGAGCGGCTCCAGCTCCTCCTCGTCTTCGTCGTCTTCCTCGCCGTCGATAGGGAGCGCCTTCTGCCGCCCGCGCGCGGCCGCTACGCGCGGCTCGTCTTCATCCTCTTCGTCCTCATCCTCAGCGTCATCTTCGTACTCTTCGTCGTCGTCCTCGTATTCTTCTTCTGCATCTTCCTCTTCGTCGTCGAACTCAGGCCGTTCGATGACCTCGATCGCTTTGCGACCGCGCTGAATCTGCTCCAGCGGCACCTTCTGCGCGCCGTGCGGCGGCGTCCGCGTCGGGAACACGACGCTGAACACCGCGCCGATTGCGTGTATGAGCTTGACGTCGGGCCGCCATTCCCACACCTTCTGGAGCCCCTGGCCCGTCGCGCGCACAGTCGCCATCGCTCCGGTTGGCGTCACGATCGCGAACGCAGCCGCGCCCGTCGCGAGCCAGGCAACGAACCCGATCGGCGTGCGCGCGAAGAACGCGCCGATATCACCGCCCGCCGACACGTCGTTCAGCGAAATGCCGCCGAGCTGCCAGTCCGGGTAGAAGAAGCCCAGGAAGCCTGCCGCGACAACCCACAACAGCGCGCCCACGGCCCAGGGCTTCCACTCCTCGAACGTCTCATCGAAACGGCGGCGCACGACGATCAGCCCGACGTACGCGATCAAGCCGACGAAGGAGAACACCATCAGCCCGAATGTCCGCACGATGCTGTCGCGCAGGTCCGTCGCGCCGCGTGTCGCCGGTACGAAGAAGGGAATCGAGAGGAGTGCTAGGAACAGCAGCGCCAGCCCGACGGTCTCGAGCCGGAAGAGCAGCGCGCCAGCGTTGTCGAGAATCGAGGAGGCCTGATATCTTCCGGCGCTGCGTGAAGCGCGCCCACGAGAGGGACGTGAACCAGCTTTAGCCAATAGGCTCCCTTTGGTTCACCCCGCAGCCCTGCTCAAGCAAGGCCGTCCGCTCCTCATAGCGAACCTAGCGGCTGATTATACCATCGAGCCCGCCAGGCGGCTAGTTCCTAGCCTAACGATTACTCCCATGAGCAATTCGGAGCGGCGCCGGTGCACGAACGAGGACTCTTTTGGCCGTTCTGGCTCGATTCCAGGTCAAAACACGCGCGTTTTGCTGCATTTTTGGGACGTTTTCGTCGATTTTTTGTACCAAGCGTTTAGCTTCGAGCTGAATCTGTAATTAACACGTTTGTTTTGCAAAAACACCTCTTTTTACGTGTACTCTAATGCGCAATTGCGTCTCGAAGCTGTTTGCGCCCGGCCGGCGCCTTTGCCGCAGATCGTACAGGGACACGGCGATAGCTGCAAGCGAGTTGTGGCACTCGGTAGTGCTTCAGTTTGAACGGTTAATTTTTAGGAGGGCTGTTCGGTCGTATCAGAGCCGCTAAGGCTGCACAAAACGCGAGCCCAATCAGGAGTAGGCCGCTAAGTGCTCCAAGTAGCAGCCAGCCAAATCCCCTTTCACCTACCGGGTGAGAAAGCGCGAATGAGGGTGGAAACATCACGATAATGACGTAGGGAGACAGCAGGACAACGCCTGCCAAGAACAGAAGAGCGACCGTCTTCATTGCGAAGACAGGATAGCCGACTCGTTCGCTTCCAGCAGGGCCACAAGCTCCTCAATCGTCCACGCGTGATCCTCTAGGCCAGCGGCCATAGCTGGCGTCATGCCGAGCGTCTGATGGCGTCGGCAGAAGTTGTAGTACATGAAGTGGAGCGCTACGGCGTGGCCGAGGTTCTGTACCTTCTTGGAGAATGCGTTCGTCAGGCGAGTGAAGCGCCGCATACTCATACGCATCGTAAGGTTCTGGCGCGCCACGTATGACGTTGAGACGTGCTAAGCAGGGTCTATCTGGTGACGAGATATCCTGGAGACGCCGTTCTAGATGAACTGCTGTATGGTATTGATGAAGAAGCGGCCCGTGAGTACTGCGCGCTAGCAGAAAGGCTCAACAAGTGGGTACAGGGACAGTTGCAGACGGGCTAGTCGAGCGGCTCAAGACGCGGATTGGGGAGCATCTCCGCGTCGACGAGTTGATCTGGTTCGGTTCACGGGCCGCCGGCAACGGCAATGAATGGAGCGACTATGACTTCATCGTCGTGTCGCCGGATTTCGAAGGCATCTCCTTCATCGACCGCGGCGGCCTGCTCTTCCCGCTCCGCGAGCGCGGCGCCTCGTATGACTTTCTCTGCTACACGCCGGAGGAGTACGCGCGCCTGAAGTCACAGATCACCATGGTGCGCGAAGTGTCCCGCACCGGCGTCCGCATCATCTAGCCCCTCGTTCGCGACTGGGGCGGCGCTGTTCGGCTGGGGCGCTGTCTGCTACGCGCAGTCGTGGAAGTACTGCTTCACGATGTTCAGTATGTCATCCACGCGCTGCAGCCCGTTCGGCGGCCCCAGGTTCCACGCGTTCGGCCCGGCCAGCGTGCGGTCGGTGTCCGGGTTGTACGCAGGGTTCGATTCGTCGATGAAGTACTGATCGACTACCGCGAGGATATCATCGACGCGATTTAGGCCGTCGTGTGTGGGGTTGAAGTAGTCGTGTGGATTGAGTGGGTCGCGTAGGCCGCCGTCAGTGGCATCATTGCCGAGCTCCTGCGTATCGGTGCAAGAGTCTGAATCATCATCGGAAGAACACGGATTCGAGACAGCGTCTCCAATCGCTTGTGTGCATGAGCTGGCGTTAAGAGTGACCGGTTCGCCACCCGGAGGTAGTTCCGCACCGTACACGTGCAGTATCCAGTCGCCGGACGGGGGATTGTCGATCTCGTAGTACTCGTACGCGTCACCCTTGACGTGGAGGACGCTCGGGTCCGTAGTGGTCTCGTCTATAACCGAACCACTAGGCGTTGTCAGCCATATGTCGACGACGCTTCCTAAGTGACCCTCAAATGCGGACAACCGTTTCTGACCAGCCGCAACAGAAACTGTGTAGTCTCGCGTCTCTCCTTGGGCTAAGTACGGTACGTCTCCCATCAGAGGGCTGCCGCTATTATGCTTACAATTGACGACAGCTCCCGCGATGGGAATCTCCTCATGTATGTGCGTAGTTACGCCTCGCCGCAGTACCGTCGGCTTGTCATTAGGGATTATCCACCCACAGAAGGAGGCTTCGCCGACCATGGAGGAGGGCGTGCCGTCAGGGCGGCGTATGAGAGTGAAGTGTACATGTCTAGTGTCCGAGTACCCGCCTGTGCCAAACAAGCAGGATGGATTGCCCAGCGGCGTGCCCGTAAAGACCTCCTGATCGTCTAAGACGCTGATGTTGTCTAAGTGATAGTACGAACTCCACCAACCGTTATCATGCTCGACTTCAACCCGCGGATCTTGGTCATCGCCAACGGTTCTCACCCACCCGTGTCCGATGGACGCGACGTGGACGTCTACATCAACTGTGCAGTTTCCTCCCGCCGTGTTTGGCGGGATGAAGTCTAGAGCTGCGCTACCCGGTGA
>JBKKBW010000561.1:0-9579 GCA_046713635.1 Dehalococcoidia bacterium | reverse complement strand
AGCATGAACGTGTTGATGGTGATGTTCTTCTTCGTGCAGCGCTTTACTTCTTTAAGCGTCTCGCGGATGGTGATCGGGCTGGGCGGGTAGGCGAAGTAGGAGCGACCCCGCTCTAGGTGGGCTGTCGGTTCGCCGTCCGAGATCATGATGATCTGCCGGGTGCCGACGCTGTGCTTGGCGAGCATCTGCTCGGCGAGCATGAACGCGTGATGCATGTTGGTGCCGAGCACCGACTCGTCCCAGCGGACGTACGGCAGCTCTTCCGCCTTCAGCTCGCGGGCGTAGGCGGAGAAGCCGATGATGTAGAGGCTATCGCGGCTGAACTGCGTCTTGATCAGGTTGTGCAGCGCGAGCGCGACTTTCTTGGCAGCCTGGAAGCTGCCGCGTAGCGCCATCGACCAGGAGAGGTCGACCATCATGACGGTCGCGGTTGTCGTGAGCTGCTCCGAGCGGTAGATCTCGAAATCGTTGCGCTGCATGTGCACCGGCGTACCGGGTCCTTCGCGCTGGAGCGCGTTCATCATCGTCTTGTCGAGCGCGAGGTGGAACGGGTCGCCGAACTCGTAGGCCTTGGTGTCGTCGGAGCGCTCCAGCCCGGCGCCGGAGTCGCGCTGCGGGTGCTTGCCGAAGCTGTCCTTCTTGATCTGGGCGTAGACCTCGCCGAGCGCCTTCTGGCCGATCTTGCGCGTGCCCTTGGGTGTGAGCTCCCAGGCGTTGCCGCGCTTGCGAATGAGGCCAGCGTCCTCCAGGATTTCGAGGAACTGCTTGAGCTGGTCGAGCGTCTCGCGCGCTTCTTCACCGAGCAACTCTTCGACCTTGTCCGGATCGATGTCTTCGACGTCGCCGCCGTACTGCGTACGCTCGAGTTAGCGCTCGAGCTCGTCCATCGACGACATGCGGCCCATCAGTTCCATCGCCTGGTTGAGGTCGAGATCCTCGTCGCCGCGGAACGGGTATTGGTTGCGCAGGTCGCGCATTGGGTAGAGCATTTCGAGGTTCGACTGCAACTCTGAGAGCTCGCCCTGCAGATCGGGGTCGCCGATCTTGTCCATGAGCAGGTCCTGGAGCTGGCGGCGCATGTCGGCTGGGAGGCTATCGAGCAGATTCTGCATGTTCGCGATCTGCTGCTGCATCTGCGCGATTAGCTCGTCGAGGGACTGCGGGGGGTTCGGACCGAACAGATCGCCGTACTTCTGCATGAAGCCATCGAAGTCTGGCTCGCCGCCGGCCATGCGCTCCGACAGCATCTCGTTTAGTTCGCGGACCATGTCCTTCATGCGCGTCATGTCTTCGGGCGACATGTTGGAAATCTGCTGATGGATGTCCTTGAAGAAGGTCTCGGTCATCGCCTTCTTGAGCATGTCCATCAGCTCGGTGAACTGCGCCTGCGCCTCGGGGTCCATGAACTCGTAGTTCTGGAGCTCTTTGATCTTGCCGGGCATATCTTCCGGCAGGCCTTCGAGGAACTGACGCTTGCGCTCCGCGATGTTCTGCAGCATCTGCGCGAACTCTGAGTTGTCGCTGCTTTGCTGCGAGCCGCTACTGCTCTGCTGGCCGCCTTGTTGCGAACCGCCAGCTTGTGGCGAGCCACCCTGTGACGAGCTGCTCTGCGAAGGCGAGCCTTGCTGTTGTTCGCCGGGCTGGCCGTCTCGCTGGCCGGCGTCACTGCCGTCCGGCTGCGCGCCATCGGGCGAGTTGTCTTTCTCGCCGAGTGCTTCCGAGAGGCGGCGTTCGATCGTTTCGCGCTCCATGTCGAGCACGGCGTCCAGCTTCTGCTGGATGTCGTCGAACGCGGAGCCAAGGTTGAATCTGTCGAGCGTCTGACGGCGTTGCTGGCGGAGCTGCTGCAGGAGATCGCGCAGGCCCTCGAGCCGCTGGCCCATCGGGTTGCGCATGCCGCGCTGAAGGAGATTGCGGAGCGCATGCTGCAGGTCGCCGAAGTTCATCAGGTCATCCGTCAGCGCCTCGAGCAGCTCGTCGGGATCGAGCGGCGGGATCTCTTGCGTGCCGTCCCACTCGTAGTATCGAAACGCGTTGACCATGATGTCACCTGCTCCAGCCGGGCCGAATAGACGTGGCCATTATAACGGCTTTGGTGCCCGGCAAAGTGAAGCGCCTCTCGAATAGAGAGGCGCTGGGTTAGGTAGCGGCTTAAAGCTTAGCCGCGGTACTGCGTACGGCCGCCGACGCGGTCCTTGTTCAGCCGCTTGTTGAGGTGCAGCCCCTCGAGGATGAACTCGACGCCCGAGGCGATCATCGCGACGTTTTCGCCGGGCTCCAGCTTGGCAACAGCGCGGTCGAGGCCGTCGACTTGCTTCACGATCTTGACGTACTCCTTCGAGGCGCTTGTGTCGCCCACTTCGACGGACACGCCGGACTTGAACTTCGTGACGACCTCTTCGAGGTCGACGACGTTGAAGTGGCGATTGAAAACGGCGACGGTAGCGGCCTGGATGAACTTCTCGATGATCTGCTCTTCCTTGCCGTCTTCAACCGTGTCGAACTCGATCTTGCCGCTGAGTGTCGGCATGATGTGCGGTAGGTCGCTTACGCGTGGGACGACGTCGCGCTCCCCGGTGCGGATGGCACGCCGGAACGCGTTCGCCAGCATACTCTCGTAATCAGCGATTGAAGCACGAACAGATACGCCGGAGCGCTGGTTAATGTCCGGGCTGCGCCGCGCCAGGCGCGTGATCTCCGCCACGATCTCCTTCATGTAGTCCGGCACAGTCACTTCGTACTGATCGTCCTCGAAACTCGAGGTCTCCTGCTCCATAATCGTGATCTCGTGCACGACGGAGCGCGGATAGTGTGTACGTATCTGCGCTCCGAAACGGTCGCGCAACGGCGTGATGATGCGCCCGCGGTTGGTGTAGTCTTCCGGGTTCGCGCTGGCAACAAGCATGATGTCCAGCGGCAGCCGGATGCGGTAGCCGCGAATCTGCACGTCGCGCTCTTCCATAATGTTGAGCAGGCCCACCTGGATGCGTTCAGCCAAGTCGGGCAGCTCGTTGATGCAGAAGACGCCTCGGTTCGTGCGCGGGATCAGCCCGTAATGGATCGTTAATTCGTCGCTCAAATAGCGACCCTCAGCGACCTTAATCGGGTCGACTTCACCAATCAGGTCGGCGATCGTGCTGTCCGGCGTGGCGAGCTTCTCGCCGTAGCGTTCGTCCCGGTGGATCCACTCGACAGGCGTGTTATCGCCTTGCTCTGCAACGCGATCACGGCACTGCTTGCAGATGGGATCGTATGGGTTGTCGCTAATCTCGCAGTCGACGATGGCAGGCACATACTCGTCGAGCAGGCCAACCAGCGCCCGGATGATCCGCGACTTGGCCTGACCACGTTCTCCAAGGAAGATGACATCCTGGCCGGAGAGGATGGCGTTTTCTAGTTGCGGGATGACAGAGTCCTCGTACCCGATGATGCCGGGCAGCATTTCCTTCTTCCCGCGGATCTTTTCGATCAGGTTGTTCCTGATCTCCTCCTTGACGGTCTTTACCTTGTATCCCGATGAGCGAAGCTCACCCAACGTGCCCGGTCGTGCTTCTGCCATGTTGTCCCCTAGCGAATGCTCGTGCGTGGCCAGAAAGGAATTGCTGAGTAGTGCGGGTGGCCCCGCCCGCTGACTCTCACTCCCCCAGCGTGTCGAAGAATCGGGCCACCTCGTCCCGCTCGAAGCGAGGGAGCGCGTGCCCGTCCTGGTCTATTATAGCGACTGACCCTACCGCTGCCAGTTCGCCGATGCAAGCGGCCTGAATGCCCTCGCTCGCCAGCGCGGAGCGAAGCTCATCGCATTCGGACGCGCCTACTACTATGAGGAGCGCTCCGGATGCGAGTAGCCCCAGGGGGTCGAGCGCTAGTGTGCTGCAGATGGAACGAGTTTCGGTCAGGATGGTTATGTCGCTGCGCCGAACATTGACAGCGCAGCCTGTCGCTTGCGACAGCTCCAGCAGGGCGGTCGATAGGCCACCCTCGGTCGGGTCGTGGAGCGCGTGAACTTTCGCGGCTGCGCAGGCGATCTGCGCATCGCGCACGATGCTGATGCCCGGCTGCTCTAGGAGCAAGGCCGCGCTGGCGACCACGCTTTCACTCACGCCACGGGCGCGCAGCGCATCCGGTACTTCGCGCGCGATTACGGCAGTCCCTTCGATAGCGATGCCCTTTGTCAGGATGATTTGATCACCAGACTGTGCGCTCTCCGGCCGAACCAGCGCGCCAGCCGTCGTTTCGCCCAGCATTGCGCCCGCAATGATCGGGCGGACCAGGCCGGCTGTGACCTCGGTGTGCCCGCCGATGGGCACTATGCCGAGATCCTCGCACGTCGTACGGATTTGCTCGAAGATTGCTTCGGCCAGGTCCAGCTGCGATTCTTCTGGAAGTAGCACGGTGGCCATGAACCAGACCGGCGTTGCTCCTAAGCAGGCCACATCGTTCGCGTTCACGTGCACGGAGTAGCGGCCGATCTCATCCGTGGCGAACGTAATCGGGTCTGACGTCGCAACGAGCACGCGGCCATCCCCCATGTCGATCGCCGCCGCATCCAGCCCAATCCCCGGGCCAATGAGCACTCGAGGATCCGCCCGAAGCTGGGCCAGGAGCCGTGAGAGGGCTTCCGCCGGGAGCTTGCCCGCCTTCATGACTGAACCAGCGAATTTCTTGGCACGCGCGCATGATAGCTGAACGTAGGCGCCAGAATGTGTAAACTATGGCACGGCAAGAGAAGGAGCTGCCTCAAGGATGAACGGCGGCCAAGAGAGCGACGAGGAGCTCGCGCAACTCGCTGCAGGAGGCGACGAGCGGGCATTCTCCGACCTCTATAACCGGTACTTCCCGGAAGTGTACGACTACGCGATCCGCATCTCGCGGGACCGCGATATTGCTGCGCTCGTTCTGCAGTCAGCGTTCCTGCGCCTCTATCAGGCGCTCCGGTCTGGCGCGCTTCCTCCATCCATAAAGCTCTACCTCTTCGCTGGCGCGCACCACGATCTGGCGGAGCGTTTGCGCGGACGCCGTACACCTGTCATGGAGGGCCAAGAAGCGTTCGTTGTCGCGGATCCCGAGCGCCTCGCTCGGGTAGTTCCTGGCCCAGAGCTACACGAGCTCACGCGCCTTGGGTGGCAGGCAGTTCGGGAATTTCGCACCGAAGACTATGAGCTGCTGGACCTCAATATCCGGCGCGCGCTCGCGGACGACGAGATCGCGTCGTTCATGCGTGTACGGGCACAATCGGTCCAAGTACGTCTTGATCGCGTTCGCTCGGCATTCGAAGATTCGTTCTCGTCCCTGGTGCTCATGACCTACGGCAGGCGCGCCTGCCTCGATCTGGACTTCCTCCTGGCGGAAGACAAGTGGTCGACCTCCCTGCGAAGGCGCATCCTGCAACATCTGGGCGCGTGCGCAGCTTGTCAGGGAACGCGCCGCGCCTACGTCACGGCGCCTGAAGCGCTTGCCGCTATCGCCGTCGCGCCGGCGCCGCCCGGGTGGCAAGCGATCATGCTTAGCCGTTTGTTGAAAGCGCGCGAAGAAGGAGAGCCGGCGCCGGCCGGGCCGCTCCTACCAAGTGCGGCGGCGGGCGCTGTTTCCGTTCCTGCGCCCAGCGCTCCCATGGCCAGCCCGGCAAGCGCGTCACCATATTCGGGCCGGCCGCTACCTTCGTACTCTAGCAGCTCTACCCTCTTCGACCGTTTCGCCGATTGGGGCGGCCGAGGGCCCTTGATTGCCGTATTCGGGGGAGGGCTGTTGATAGTGCTGATGATCTTTGGCGCGCTCTGTTCCGCGGGAGCTTTCGATAGCGGAGATTCGCCGAATGCCACGGGGACGCCAACCGTCACGTCCACTCGCACGACGACGCGCACACCGACAGTGACCGTTACCCAAACAGCGACACAGACGTCGCGGCCCGCACCGACGAGTTCGCCCGAACCGACCGACGTTCCTACCAGCGTGCCGCCAACGAACACGCCAGTGCCGGCGCCGCCGACAAACACGCCAGTGCCACCGCGGCCGACGAACACGCCGCCGGTGGTGACGCCTGTAACGACACCCTAGGCCAGGTTGCGGTTGATGGAGTGGTCGACTAACAGCTTGAGGCGCCGACGACGCGCCGGTCTGCATAGACGCACACCTGCAGGTCGCGCTCGCAAGCTGCGCTCTGGCATCCTGCCAGCCTGCCAGTGCAACTTACGATCCAGTGATCGCCTATGTGTACAGCAGAGCAGGTAGAAGAGTCTACGGTATAGGCCTTAGGCGCCGACGTTGTCATCCACGCAACGCCCAAGCTGATGACCTCGCTCGTCGTCAACCCTTGTGGTGGCGACGTTGGAGGCGGCGCCGTGGGAGGTGGCGGCACCGGCGTGTTGCCGGTGCCCGGTGGCCGCGACGGCGGATTGGTCACGGACGCGCCACAGTTCTTCTCGAACCACGCGCGTTCCTCGTTGCTCCGGTACGGCGTTCCGCGTATCTGGTCGCAAGCCGTGCGGTCTCCGGCGTCTTCTTCGGTCGGTTCCGGCAGGGGTGTTTGCGTCGGAAGGTTCGTCGGGATGTCCGGCACACCAATGGTGATTGCAGTTGGCGTTGCCTTCCCGGTCAAGGGCTTAGCCTCCGTCGATCGCGCCTGCGCTGAAGCAGAGCCACTGTTTTCGCCTCCGCCCCCGCCGCTGGCCAGAGCGACAACTCCAATCGCGGCGACGATAATGGCGACGACGGCGGCGCCAACGAAGAACGTACGTTCCCAGCCGCCCGCTGTGAACCGATGCCATCGGTCCTGAAATCGGCGGCTGCGAGCACTCCAGGCGTGCTCCGGTGGCCGCTGCAAGCGGTCTATACCGAGCTCGGCGAGCCGGTCTCGACGGAAGTCGCCCTTCTCCATAGCTTCCTATCTAGTATCGGCGGCACGGCGCCATCTGTGAGGGGGTCGTGGACGCCACTCCAGATTCGGACACCCGCAGCGCCTGCCGCCGATCTGTCCCAGTACGGACGGGGCGATCGCCTTTTGCTGGCGTGGAAGACCGCGCAGGCTAGCTCTCTGGCGGCTCAGCCGAGACGCGTCGGAGGTGGAAGACCGCGCAGGCTAGTGCGTTGGCGGCCAGCCGAGACGCGTCGGAAGTGATCGATGATCGCTGTCCTGCATGCGCGGCAGAAGCGCAACGTGGTGGGCTGCCGACTGCCGCATCGCTTGACCTGTCGAAAGGGTCTGGATACATTTTCCGTAACGCTGGGGTTGCTCACTGCCTAGAGGTTGGTACACATGCTCATGATTCGAATAGTTCTTGTTGGATCGCTCGCCATGCTTGCGGCGCTGCTGTTCGGCGCCACCGGCGCCAGCGCGCACGCGCCCCACCCGGGGCTTTCGTTTGCTATTGGCATCAACGTTGATGGCGATGGCGATAACGACTGCGGGACGGGCGTTCCGATGTCAGTAGGCAACGGCGCACCCGACCCCGTGTCCACTCAGGTAACCGACACCATGTGTGAGATCCGAGAAGACGCATCGTTCCGGGTCAATGCCTATCTCATGGCTAACGGTGGACTGGCCGCCGATGGGCTTACGGAGCACCTTACCTTCACCGGTATGACTCCCGCAGACCGGGGTGACTCTGTCTGGGAAGGCTGCGAATTCGAAGCGACCGCCTTTGACGTAGGTTTCGAGAACACGGCCTGCGCGACCGGCCTGCCACCGGCGGTACCCCTCACGGGAGTGGGCCTGGCCTCAACGTTCACCTTCACCTGCACTGGCGACGGCTCGATCGCGCTTGATTCGATAGAGACCGTCCTGACAGATGGAAAGCTGGAAGAGCACGGCGATGCAGGTCCCGACGTGCTCACGATCGACTGTCAGGAGGGTCTGCCCGAGCTGAATGGCGACTCCGATTGCAATGGCTCGGTCAACAGCATCGACGCAGCGCTTATTTTGCAGAACGTCGCCGGCCTGCTGGCCAACATTCCGTGCCCGGGTGGCGCAGACGCCGACGACAACGGCAACGTGAACGCCATCGATGCGGCACTGGTGCTTCAGGTCAGCGCCGGTCTGCTAGACGAACTCTAGGCGCAACTACTCCCGATAGCGCCGTTCGACGGCGCGACGGCGCGCGTCGATTACGCGCGCTCGCGCGGCTGCATCAATGCACGGAGCGTTGGGTAGCGCAGCGGCTACATCTGCCAGCGGCTTGACACGGAACGATATCTTCGGCGCGGCGTCTGCGAGGAGGAACCGTGCGGTCAGCGTGCCAGTTGATAGCCCGGACGTGTCGAGCCAGTTGGCGACGCCGGGATCGCTGTGCGCGATCACACCGCGAAAGACGCCGTCGCCATCGAGCATGGCCTGATGTCCGTTGAGGGACGTCTGCCGCGTCGCGTAGTCGAGGCTCTCCCAGTACCAGTTCGCTAGGCTGAGGCTCCAGTGGCGACACGCGGGCGGCGTGAACTCCACGATCACGGCTTCTTCCGGCGCGCAGACAAAGTTGCCGATGCCGTACGCCTGACCCTGCAAGCCTGCGCGCTTGTCGCTGTCCTGGGGCAGGTAGACGTTCAGGCTGTTTGCGGGCATCCTCAGTGCGGCCTTGCTCATCCGCTCCCAGAGCGCACCGCTCTTCGCTATCCAGTCGCGCAGCCGCGCGAAGCGAGCGGCTATCTGCTCCGGCGTAGGCGCTGGCGCAGGATACGTTGCGCCGATGCGTTCGATGTACAGATCGGCCGGACGTTCGCGCTCCCAGTCGTTAAAGTACTGTCGTACGAGCACGAACTCTGCGTTCGGAGCGAGGGCCAGCCAGTTGCCGCGGCGTTGCTCGCCGTTGCGCGGTTCGCCGCCAAGGTGCAGGTCGAACGAGCCGTCGGCCTCGTTCTGCAGATCGAGGCCGTTCATCGACGAGATCGTGCCCCAGCTCCCGATGTCGCCGCTCGAGAAGTGCCCGTAGTTCACCTGGATATCGATGTGGTTCGCGCTGCCGCGATTGCCATGGATGCGGTACGTCGCGTCGCCGCGCACCGATGCGTAGAGGTAGAGGCAGTCGGGGCAATCCAGCCCCCACTTCATTGAGGGCTCGGTCATCCGCGCAAACGCTGGATAGTCCGGGTCGGCGTACTCGACGCACGTTACCAGCCCGGAGGCGAGCAACCTGGTGAGATAGCGAAAGCCCTCAGCGCGATGCCGCCCGTCGTCCGGCACATCCGGGCCGAGCACGAGCTGCGCTGCGTCGCGCAGTGTATCGAGCAGTTGCTCCCACGCCGCTTCGCTGATGATTGAGTCGCCGTCTGGCATGCCGATGCTGATGGTATCATGCGGCGCATCATGGACCGATTCGTCGTTGGCACCGGCCGCTGCGGCTCCACGCTGCTCTCGCGCATGCTCGCGCAGCAGCCGTCGCTGCTCAGCGTCTTCGAGTTCTTCAACGGCCTGGACATGACGAAGCGCTTTAGCGAGACGCCAGTTGACGGCGCGGCGTTTGCAGCGCTGCTCTCGCAGGAGCACCCTATCGTGACGATGGTGCTCAGCCGCGGCTACAAGGTCGAGGAGATCACCTACCCGTTCGACTAGCCTGGCGCGCGCTACGCGCCCGATCACGGCCTGCCTTGGTT
>JBKKBW010000560.1:0-3958 GCA_046713635.1 Dehalococcoidia bacterium | reverse complement strand
TACCGGCACGGGCGATCCCATGATGTACGCCAGCCAGCGCGGATGCCCGTTGTACGCGCTCGTCGGCAGCACCTCGCATTCGATCCGTCCGATCAGCTCATCGATTGGCTTCCCTACGTTCGGCAGCGGCTCGCGGAACAGCGTTGCGGCAGCGTCGCCGTCCTCGGGCGAAGGCCGCCGCTTATCCCAGTCCGTCGACGCCGCAATCACAACATCGGTCATCCGCGCCGTCGCGTCCCGCCAGCGCTCCGCGTCCCAGTCGAAGCCCTCGGGCGCGCGCTCGACGGCGCGGCGCAGCTCGTCGACGCTGCCGCTCATGCCCGCTGCCGATCGCGTAATCCCGCGAAAAGATCGTCCTCGTGCTCCGTTGTAGGTACCAGGCTGTACACACGATGGAACGTAAGCCGGCCCCAGAGCGTCTCGTGGTACTCGTCAGGCAAATCGAGCAGCTTCTGGTAACCCGGCAGTTGGGAGGCGTGGCACTTGATCGCCTCCCAAACGGTCTCCCAGTGCGCCGACGTGTCGATCCACGCAGAGATCGTCCAGTGTGGCCATGTCACCGCGCGCCGCTCGACACCGTCTATCTGCATGACCAGCTCGCCGAACGCCATCTCATACGCCTTCTGTACCTCGGCCGTCCACGCGAAGTAGTAGAACTTCGGTGTCGCGTACGGCGCGAGGCGGTCCACGTCCTCGTAGTTGCTGTCGGCAGCCGCTACGGCAGCCGCTGTCGCGGCGCGTGTGATCGCGATGTGGTCCGGATGACCGTACACGCCGTTTTGGTCAAACGTCACGATCACATCCGGCCGAATACGCCGGATGTGTCCGGTAACTTGGCGCGTTAACACCGCCTGATCAGCCTTGTCCAGCTCGCCGTCGTGGTAGTCCAGCAGGGTTACTTCGCGGACTCCCAGAGCCTTCGTCGCGTCGCGCAGCTCCTGCTCTCGCATCTTTCCGAGCGCTTCCGGCCCCGGATTATCCTCCGGCGGCCCGAACCAGCCCTGCTCTCCCCGCGTCGCGGTGATCAGGTACGTCTCGACTCCCTCAGCGCCATACTTCGCGAGTATGCCGCCCAACCCCAGCGACTCATCGTCCGGGTGACCGAGCACACAGAGAAGCTTCAGCGCCATGGCACGTTAGCCCATGCGCTGGCGCTCAACCGTTCCGTCGAACCACTCGGGGTCGGCTACAAGATAGGAACGTAGCTCCTTGTACCAGGCGTCCTGCTCGGGAGAGTTGGAGTTCTCGTCGTATGTTTTCTTGTCCGCGAACATCGCGTATGACATGAACTCGTCCCCATTGTTGATGTTGGAGCACAGGACCACGCGGACGAATCCCGGGGCCTCCGGCCTGCGATCGCGCATCCAGCGATCGAGGTGATCGATCACCTTCTGGCGCTCGCCCGGCTTGGCAGTCATCTTGAAAAGCGTGATGTGCGGTGCCATACAACTCCTCCACGACTAGGGCGCGCAGTGATGAACGCGGTTAGCCCATGGTAGCATGGGCCCGCGGAATGGGTTGCTAGCAGAACCCCTCAGGGTCGAACCGGCAGTTCAGCACGTCGATGAAGTTCTGCATCGCGTCCAGATCGACCGCGTTCGCGGGCATCGTCAGCCTCCGCGACCACACCGTGATCGCCACCGTCTCAGCGGCCATGTCGGGGAATGGTGCCATCACGATCAGTACGTCGTCGTCGCTCTGCTGTATCGCAAACGCCTCAAGGCTATCCCTAACCGCCTCGTCCGGCGTGTTGTACCAGATGACAAAGCCCGCGTGTTCCATGTTGTGCACTAGCGACTCCGCGTGCCACGGACTCCGGTAAACGCCCCACGGCACCGGGCCGCAGTTGAGCGGAGCCTCCGCCGGATCGTCAGGGCAGGGGCCCTGCCATCCAGTCGAAGGTCCCCAGTGCTTTCCACCTGCAGGCGGCAGTCCCTGTGCGCTGTAGTCGATCGGCCCGTCCTGGTGTGGCGGCGGTGGCCCGTACGGGTAGGGGCTGCCGAAGATCGCGGGCAGATCGATGTACTCGCCGGGAAGACTCGGGTCGCTATCGGCTTCGGCAACGAGCGCGGCTTCCTCTCCGGAGAGGCGCTCCGTCGGCGTACCGGCTATCGTCGTTGATGTTGAGGCCGCCGGCGTCGTGTCGCCGGAGCTGTTATCGTTACCGCCACAGGCGGCCGTGATCACCATGGCGACGGCTGCCGCCACTACGAACCAGCGCATACATAACTCCCTCTTGAACCATCACGGACGCCTGATCGCGAGACGAGTCTCAAGTCGCGCCCGGTACGCGCGCCTATTGTAGCGACAGTGGTATGGCAGGCTATAAGTTCGGCAGCAGGCCCGCAACGAATTGCAGGATGAGCGCCGCGTCTACGGAGTTGATGCGTCCGTTCTCGTTTACGTCGGCGCTCGGCGCGTTGGGGAGCGTGGCGAGCAGCTCGGCGTCGAACTGCAGGATGAAGAGCGCATCGATGCTATTGACGCTTCCGTCGTCGTTCACGTCCCCCATCGCTTTCGCTGGCGTAGGCGTGATGGTGGGCGGGACGGTCGGCGTGATCGTCGGCGTCACCGTAATCGTGCGCGTTGGCGTGATCGTCGGCGTCGCAGTGATGGTTGGCGTCAGAGTCGTCGTTCGTGTGGGAGTGCTGGTCAGCGTAGCGGTGGCCGTTGGTGTTGTCGTCCGCGTCGGCGTGCTCGTGATCGTCCGCGTGGGAGTGACGGTCGGCGTGCCCGGGGTCTGACTGGTGGTTACGGTCGGTGTGCTCGGCGTCTGGCTACCGGTCGCGGTTGGCGTGTCCGGCGTCTGACTGCCGGTCGCCGTTGGCGTATCCGTCGGCGTATCGGTCGCCGTTGGCGTATCCGTCGGCGTATCCGTCGCCGTCGGGGTGTCCGTCGGCGTATCGGTCGCCGTTGGCGTATCGATTGGCGAAGGTCCTGCGATGCTGCCAGGCCCTGTTTGGGCGACGACGAAAAGACTCACGCCTAGCGCCAGGCTAACGACGGAGAGTACAACTGCGTTTCGCACGGCGCTCAGCTCCAGTCCATCACAACGAACGTCTCTTCGAGCCGACCGCAGCCGAAGGCTGAGAACCGCGCATTTGTCCGCAGGTCATACACATCCGATGCTTGCCCTTGAATCTGAACTCGTGCTCATGCTGCGACGGGCTTGGCCTGGGCCAGCGCCCGAAGCCAGCTACCGACCGCTCCCAAAGACCACCGAAAGGCCGGGATAAGATCTGAGTCATCAACATCCATGGTCATTATGGCGCGTCGCAAGTTCCGCGTCCATCCGAAAAGTTGTGTGCGTACAAGTGCGTACGTATTTCTCGCACTGCTGCCCCACGCTGGATGTGCGACTCTAGATGTTCAGGTTGTAGGCCAGCGCGACTGCGCCCGTCCGGTTGGTGGCACCGAGTTTTCCGATGATCACACCAACGTGGTGGCTGGCCGTGCGCACGCTGATAGATAGGCGTTCGGCGATCTCGCTGTCCGTCAGCCCCCGCGCCACCAGCGAAAGCACCTCCTGCTCTCGGGCCGTTAGCCGCGCGCCGTTCTCCGAGGATGCAGGCGCCGCCGGAAGATCGTGACGCAGCGGAGCGTCCGGCGCCTGGTTCATGCTGAGCGCCAAGTAGTGCGTCGTCTCGCCATCCTCGTTCGTCACGGGACTGATAGCCACGAAAGCGTAGAAGGCGGAGCCATCCCGACGCTCGCCGAATCCCGTCCCGCGCCAGGGCTTACCTGCTACGAGGTTGCGCCAAGCCTGTTCCTGCTGCTCCTCGCTCGGGCGAGCGAAGCGCATGTACGGCTGTCCGGCGATGTCGTCTAACTGGTAACCGGTCAGCTTCGTAAACTGCGGGTTGATGTACTCAACCAGCCCATTCGCGTCCGTGACCAGCGCGGCTATGGGAGCCCGCTCAAAAAGGCGAGGCAGACCAGTCGTTGATCCCATCACTAC
>JBKKBW010000559.1:0-1380 GCA_046713635.1 Dehalococcoidia bacterium | reverse complement strand
AGCGACCAGAAGCCCTCAATCGTGTTCGTGTGCACGTCGCCGCGAACGTAGACCTTCTCGGCGTGGTGGATGCGCCGATGCCTGTAGCCCTGTCCGGCGATCTGCCTGTAGTGGTGCGCCTCATCGGTGTAGATGGTCGAACGCGGCATGACGAATTCGCGGATCAACGGGTAGAGCGTGTCCGACTTCGTGTCGGGTACGACACTAGCCCTAACTTCGCCGCTCCGCTCGACCATGCCAAGCACCGTCGTCTTGTTGTCCTCACCCTTCGGGCGACGGCCACGCTTCGGCGTACCTTGCGCGTTCAGCGGTTGCACCTTGCCGTTCCGGTAGCGCACCTTCCCGCCAATCCACGTCTCATCGGCTTCGACTGTGCCGGACAGCATCGCCGTTCCGTTCTGATTCATCAGGCTATTGCGAATCAGGTGCGCCATGCGCCAAGCCGTCTTGTAGGTAACGCCAAGCTCGCGCTCCAATTGCTTCGCGGAGATACCGCAGCGAGTGCTGGCCATCAGGTACATGGCGTAGAACCACAGGTGCAGCGACGTAGACGACTTGTGGAAGATCGTTCCGGCGGTCGGGTGGAGGTAGTGGCCGCAGCCCGTGCACGTCCACGATTGGCGCTGCTGGGTCATGCCGTACCGCTTGAATACGCGCTCCGTCTCACACTTCGGGCATTCCGCGTGTTCGCCATCGACCGAGTAGCGCCGACGCCACAGCGATTCAAGGCAAGCCTCATCGTCGGGGTATTCCTGCATGAACTCCATGAGGGAGTAACGCGACTCCGAGGACTTGGCTCTGACTGGATTCTTTCGATTTACAGGTGGCATGGCTCAACCTCCAAGAGTATTATCCCATGAATCGCTTCGACAGTCAAGGGATAGTTGCGATTGTTCTAGATATGAGCCCTGCCGACTTCCCAAGCCGCACCTACTCCGAGGCGCTCGGCGCGATCTCGGACGCGCAGCTTCAGGCCGCGCTCGACCGCTTCGACCTCGGCACGCTCGTCTCGGCCGAACCGGCGCAGACCGGGCTCTTCGCGCGCAACATCTTCCTCACAACAGCAAAGGGCGAGTTCGTCTTCCGCGGCGCGCCCTGGGACCCGCGCCAGTACGGCAAGGAGGCGTTCTTCTCGCGGCTCGTCCACGAGCGCACCGATGTGCCTGCGCCCTGGCCGTACAACGTTGATTTGTCAACGGACATCTTTGGCTGGGCCTACGCGATCATGCCGCGCCTGCCCGGCATCGATGTCGGCAACCCGGACGTGCGCAAGACGTTCAGCCGCGACGACCGGATCGCGCTCGCCGGGGCGATGGGCGAGGCGCTCGCGCGACTGCAATCGCTCACCTGGCCGCATTACGGCGACTACGACGTCGACGC
>JBKKBW010000558.1:0-10877 GCA_046713635.1 Dehalococcoidia bacterium | reverse complement strand
GTCTGGCGGAACGTTGTCGAGGCGCATCGGCACGCTCAAGCGCGTCGCCCCGTGTTCTTCGATAGGCAGGAGGTGCTCTCCGCTATCGAGCGTTGCCGTATTGCCGCTCGGCCACGTGATGGCGAGCGAGAACGGAGACTCACCCGGAGGCCCTTCTACGAAGAAGGTGAACGTGATGACAACCGTATCCGCCGAGCGTTCCTGCGTGATGTCATGCCGGACGACGTTGAACCCGTCCACGATGAATCGTATCACGGCGTACAGCGATGTCGCGTCAAACGAGATCGGTGTCGCCGGCAGCGATATGCAAGGTGGCAGTTCTATCCTCCAGGTCGCTGAGGTCCTCGCCGTCTGCATGAACGGTCAGGCGAACATAGCGCCGTTTCTTCTCGATCCCGAAGTCACGGAGGACGGCGCCGTACGGGTGGGAGGATGCAGCCCAGCACTGGACTGCGCCAACGTCCTGCCCGCGTAACGAACGCATCATCCCCTCCAGTAAGCTCTCAACCACATCGAGTCGGTCAGGTAGCGCGAGCAGGCCACCGACGTATGCCCGGTGGCCGGAGATGCGGTGTGTAATGTAACCCAGAAGGCGCGGGCCTTCCTCGGCGGTGTGGACCGTCCAACGCCCGGCGCGCGGGTCGCAGTAGCGCCAGTTGAGGAACGCCTCATCATGCGCGGAGGTCAGGTCGAAGGGCCGCGCAGCGTCATCTGAGAAAGCGCGAATTCGTTCGTCGAAGTGCGACGGCGTCTGTATGCGCAAGGAGGACTTTCGCGCGGACGGCGGCACGGCTACCGGCCCTTCGAGCACGAGTGCCTCAAGGTATGCGTTCATTCGCAGCGCGGGGTCGCTCCTCCCGGTGCGCTGGGACGCTACTCCGGGCTTGACCCTTGGAGGGCCGAAGAGAACATCGCCGTACGGAACGCGGGCGCTGACCGCGAACCGACGCGCTGCAGGAATAACGCCTCGACGTTGATACTCCGGAAGGACTGCGAGATCGACGAACTGGTAGGCGCTACGTGGCCGGCCCTTCACGTTGATCGGTTGGCGAAGGACGGCGTTGAGCGCAATGAGACGCCCGCCGTCCTCCACGACGATCTGCCAGGGCCGGACGTCATCGCGTCCGAAGAATTTCCAGCGTACGTGTTCTACGGCAGGCACCGTGATTTCGTGGGCAGGCCAGGAACCGTAGGCCGCGAGCAGCAGCCCAAGTATCGCTTCGGCATCAGCGTCTGTTGCGAAGCGGGCTACCCAACCATCCGAGGCGCGAGGAGACTGCGCGGCGTGGCTGATGTCAGGGATGTGTTAGGTTCCCTCAACCCGCCGGAACAGCACCGACGCGTTGTGTCCGCCGAGCCCCACGGAGTTCGACATCGCCGCGCGCACTTCGGTGGCAGGCAACCTAAGGGCGCGCCTGATCGATGAGCTGCTGAATCTGCTCCTTCATGGCCGAGTTGTCGGCCAAGGAGATCGCGGTAGCAGCATCGGTCTCTGCCGCTTCCTCATCACCTAGCTGATAGTAGATGATCGCCCGGATGGCGTACGCAAGGCTGTCCGCCGGCGCGATCTCTATTGCACGATTCGCGTTGTTTAAACCCTCCCGCGGGTTGCCCCTCGCAAGAACAACCGCTGCACGGTTAATGTGACTAAGAACGTTGTCAGCCTCCAGTTGCAGTGCCTTGTCTAGGTCCGAAACTGCTCCATCGAAGTCGCCCTCGTTTGCTCTGCCGATCCCACGCATCACATAAGGAAGGGCTGTCTGCGGCGCGTCGCGGATCGCCTGATCCATGGCCTCACTGGTGGCTAAGGTGTTTAGTCTCTGATAGAGCGCTCCACGATTGTTGTGTGCGATCTCCAAATCTGGATCGAGCAGCAGCGCACGGTCATAGTCCTCCAGAGACCGATCCAGCTGGCCGAGTAGTCCGAACGCATAACCTCGCTCGCTATACGCCAGAGCGTACTCCGGATCGAGCTCTATCGCCTTGTCGTAGTCCTGTATACCTCGCTCCGGTTGATCAAGATCGACGTATACACCTCCGCGGTTGTTGTAGAGTCCTGCCTCATCCGGAGACAGCTCGATCGCTTTGTTTGTATCTTCCAACGCGAGGTCATATTGGCCTAGTTTGCCATAGGCGTAACCGCGCTCGCTGTAGGCTATCGTCGAGTCCGGGTGACCCTCGATGTAGGCGTCAAGCTTGGTGACCGCATCCTGATAACGACCCTGATCGATCAGATCGATCGCCTCTCGAACCTCTGCTGGCGCTAGCCTTTGGGCGACCTCTTCGTTCGACGTACAGGCGACAAGGAGAATGATCGCGAAAGCCAGCAGCGCTAGAACGGCGCGTTTCATGCCTACCCCTCAACCCCCCGGAACAGCACCGACGCGTTGTGCCCGCCGAGCCCCACGGAGTTCGACATCGCCGCGCGCACTTCGGCGGGCCGCGCGACGTTGGGGACGTAATCCAGGTCGCATTCTGGGTCGGGGACTTCATAGTTGATCGTCGGCGGGATAACGCCTTCAGCGATCGTCTTCACAGTCGCGAGCGCTTCCAGCGCGCCGCCGCCACCCATCAGGTGCCCGACCATCGACTTGCTGGAGCTGACCGCGAGGTTGTACGCGTGCTCGCCGAAGACCTTCTTGATCGCCAGCGTCTCGACCTTGTCGTTCAGCGGCGTGCCTGTGCCGTGCGGGTTAATGTAGTCGACTTCGTCGAGCGAGATGCCGCCCTTACGCAGCGCCATCTGCATCGCGAGCACCGGCGCGCGCGCCGACTCATGCGAGGCCTCCATGTCGTGGGCGTCGTTGCTCGATCCGTAGCCGATCACTTCGGCGTACATGCGCGCGCCCCGCGCCTTCGCCGATCCCATACTCTCCAGCACGAGCGCGGCTGCGCCCTCCCCGATGACGAAGCCGTTGCGCCGCGCATCGAACGGCTTGCAAGCTTTCGTTGGGTCGGGGTCTTTCGCCATGCCGCGTAGTGCCTGGAAGCCGGCCAGCAGAAACGGCAGGATCGGCTCGTCCGTGCCGCCGCAAATGATCGCCTTCGCGTCGCCGCGCCGCACCGTCTCGAACGCCTCGCCTACCGACGTCGTACCGGTGGCGCAGGCCGAAGTCGGGCAGTAGTTCGGCCCTTGCGCGCCAAGGGCGATAGCAATATGCCCGGACGACGAGTCCGGAAGCATGTGCGAGATGAGGAACGGGCTAATCCGCCGCGCCCCGCGCTCCCGCAGCAAATGTTCCTGCTCGATGATCAGGCCGTAGCCGCCGCCCGCTGAACCGAAGATAACGCCCGTTTCTGCCGCATTGTCGTCGTCGACGACCAATCCCGCATCCGCGACGGCTTGCTGCGCTGCGACGACCGCGTACTGCGCGGGCGTTGTCATGCGGCGTAGGTCTTTCGGCGGGATGATCTCTTCGGGGTGGAAGTCGCGTACCTCGCCGACGACGCCCGGCTCGAACCATGGCGCTTCGAACTTCGTCAGCCAGCCGACGCCGGAGCGCCCTTCCAGCATCGCCTCCCACGTAGTCGCGACGTCGTTACCCAACGGGCAGACGATGCCCAGACCCGTGACGACGACGCGCTGTTCGTCGGGCAGTTCGAAGAAGGGCGGATAGGTTGCGGTGGTCATTGAAGAGCGGCTAGCGGGCCGCCTTCACGGATGCGCCCTCGACACCCGGCAGGCCCAGCAGTTGTTCGTCCGTGATCTGCTCGGCGCCCAGCGCCTGTCTGTCGTCCGCAATGCGGCGCACCATCTTCGACAGCGCCAACCCCGGCCCGACCTCGAGGAACACGCCTGTACCCTCGTTCGCCATTGTCACGACGCAGCGCGCCCAGTCGACCGCCTTGCAGACCTGGTCGGACAGCTCTTCGCGCACCTCTTCGGCGCGCGTAAGGAGCTTGCCGGTGATGTTCGAGACGAGCGGCGGCTCCGGGTCGCTAAACGGCGATGCCTCCATAAACTTCCCCAGCTCGATTGCCGCGTCGCGCATTAGCGGCGTGTGGCCGGGCACACCGATCGGCAGCCGCAGCACGCGGCCGCCGCGGTCCTTCGCGATCTCCATCGCCTTCGCCAGTGGTCCCAGGTCGCCGGAGATCACAGTGTGGCCGTTGCCGTTGTACACGGCCACGCCCACAGAGCCGTCAGGCGCGGCGTCCTTGCAGACACCCAGCACTTGCTCGTCGTTCATACCGAGCACCGTCACCATTCCGCCGGGCCGGTTGCGCGCCCACTCGCTCATAATGCGACCGCGCTCCATCACCAGCTGCAGGCCGTCGGTCAGCGCCAGCGTCCCGGCCGCGATCGCCGCCGTAAACTGCCCCAGGCTATGCCCGGCGACGAACGACGGCGCGAGCCTGCGGCCCTTCTGCCCGAGCCGCTCGCGCAGGTCGGCCAGATAGGCGAGGCTAGTCGTCACGATTGCGGGTTGGGTGTTCGCAGTGTCTTCCAGCTCTTCGTTCGAGCCACTGAAGCAGAGATCTGAGACGGAGAAGCCGAGCGTCTCGTCGGCGGTTTTGTACACCTCTCGAGCAGCCTTGGAGCGCTCGAATAGCCCCTTGCCCATCCCGGACGACTGCGCGCCCTGCCCGGGAAAGAGCAACGCCAGCCGGTTTGGCTTGCGGCCGTTCGTCTCGGGTGCAGCTATCGCCATGGCGGGGCGCTCCTAGCTGATGGAGCCAGCTCCTATCGGCCCCACTATACCATGAGCACCGAGACACGAACGACAGCCTACTGTCGTCCTGGAGCAGGGCGCGCCGTTCGGCCGCACGGATGTGTCATCCTGATCGCAGCGAAAGGTATTTCGCAGCGGGTTCCGGGGGAGGACACTCAGTCTTCGGGTTCGATCTCGGGCCACTCGAAGTCGTCCACGAATACCGCTTCAGCGCCCTTCAACTCCGGCATCTTCTCGGCCAGCAGCCGCTCGATGCCGAGGCGCATAGTGAGCATGCTCATCGGACAGCCGTTGCACGAGCCGATCATCTGCAGCCGCGCCACCTTCTCCGGCGTGATCTCAAGCACGGTGACTTCGCCGCCGTGCGAGTGAATGTAGGGCCGCAGCTCGTCGAGGACCTTATCGACGCGCTCGATGAGCGCGTCCTGCTCCTGTAAGGAGGTGATCATTACATATGGAGGGTAGCATACGTAGCCTGCCGCGGCTCCGCAGCTAGCTAACGCTGCGGTTCGCCTGATCGTACTGGATCGAAGCTGGCGGATGATTGGAGGAGCGGACCTCGCTGTCGGAGTAGAGCAGCGCGAAGATGTTGCGGGCCGTCTCCAGCCACTGGTCGCGTTGGACCTGCGACCAGGTGGTACCGGGCGCGGGAAGAGCTTCCAGCAGGCCGCGGAAGAAAGGGTGAAGTCCTGGCGGAGCAGATGCCGGGCCGATGCTCAGCGGCGGCGCGTTGTCGTGGCGAGGGATGAGAGGGGGCGCTTCCGGCGCAGCGCGAAACGCCTGCCTGGTGCGCTCGATGGAGTCTTGGAGTCCGTCTTCAGACGGCATGTCTTCCGTCCCAGCTTTGACGACGACATCCTATCGTCTTCGTGTGTGGCCTCCTCACGCGTTGTACCACCGTTGCCGGTGGCATCATAAGTATCGGCTGTAAGTGCAACGAGTTGACAAGCGCCACCGCTTGTGAGGAGAGGCGCAGATACCCGCCAAGGGCGGCCGATCGCTAGATGTCCGCCCCGGACGAGACGACGTTGAAGCTGAGCGGCTTTGTGCCGGCGGCCAGGCCCTCTGGCGGCCACTGCTCGCGAGGCAGCTCGTACGTAATCTCTATCTGGATACCGTCCGGGTCCAGGATGTAGATGCCTTTCGAGACGCCATGGTCCCCCGTCCCAACGATGGTGACTCCAGCTTCTCGGAGCGCCATGTAGGCCTTCGCGAGCGCGTCTTCGCTCTCGACCTGGTAGGCGAAATGATACAGGCCGACTGCCTGCGCAGGAGCATCGGGCGCGTTCGGCCCAACGCGCATCAGCGCCAGGTCGTGAGAGTCAGCGTTTGACTGCGTGGAGAAGAAGGCCATAAGGCCGGGAATCTCGCCCATTGGGCGCAAGCCGAGGACCTCCGTATAGAAGGCTTTTGAGCGCTCGAGATCGCGGACTCGCAGGACTATGTGGCCGAGCTTGGTTGTAGGTACTGGCATGTTGGCCTCCTACTTCCAGGCTAGCATAGTCGCACGATTGGCTCATGTTGACAGATTCATTTAGATTCAACATAAGCCCTTCACATCCACACGGTGGACGCTGCTATAATGGCAGAGTCGATCCCCAATAGGCTTACATGTTTACTCACTTACACCTACACACGGAATTCAGCCTCCTTGACGGGCTCTCGCGTATACCGCGTCTGCTGGACCGGGCGAAGGAGCTTGGTCAAGAAGCGTGCGCGATTACCGACCACGGCGCCCTCTACGGCGCGATCGACTTCTATGAGGACGCCAACAAACGCGGGATCAAGCCGATCATTGGCGTCGAGGCATACGTCGCGAAGGGAAACCGCCGCACAAAGGACCAGACGGAGAAATCGCCTTATCATCTAACGCTGCTGGCTCGGAACAAGCAGGGCTATCGGAACCTGATGTGGCTTGTCACGAAAGCCAATCTGGAAGGTTACTACTACAAGCCCCGCATGGACCGCGAGCTGTTGGAAGCGCACGGCTCCGGGATCATCGCGCTGTCAGGCTGTAACTCCAGCGAGATGCATCGGCTGCTGATGGATGGCCGCCGCGACGACGCGATCGCGCTCGCGCGCTGGAGCCGTGACGTGTTCGACGGCTACTACTTCGAGATGCAGGAGAACGGCCTCGAAGAGGTGACCGCGGTCAACAAACAGCTCGTCGAGCTGTCACGCGAGCTGGACATTCCAGTCGTTGCGACGGTCGATAGCCATTATGTGTATCCAGAAGATGCTCCCGACCACGACGTGTTGCTTTGCATTGGCACGAATGCTTCTGTGCTCGAAGAGAAGCGCATGAAGATGAACGGCCCGTTCTACTACTTGCAGTCGGAAGCCGAGTTGCGCGCGCGCTTTGCCGACCTACCGGAAGCGATCGACAACACGCAGGTGATCGCGGACGCTTGCGACCTAACGTTAGAGTTCGGACGGCTGCACTTGCCCGACGTCGACCTACCATCTGGCACGTCCCCGGAAGAGCACCTCTCGAACCTGTCCTGGGCGGGGCTTGAGAGACGCTATCCGAACCCTACCCAGAGCGTGCGTGCTCGACTGGAGTACGAGCTGCGGGTTGTTAGCGAGACTGGTTTCGCGAACTACATCCTCGTCGTGTATGACTTCGCGCAGTTTGCGCGCCGCAACAACATAGCGATGGGCGTGCGGGGCTCGGCTGCTGCGAGCATCATCCTCTATTGTCTGGAGATCACCAACGTCGATCCGATGGAGCACAAGCTCGTCTTCGAGCGCTTTCTCAACATTGAGCGGCGCGAAATGCCTGACGTCGACCTCGACTTCGCGGATGACCGGCGGGATGAAGTGTTCCGCTACGCCGCGGAGAAGTACGGCCACGATCACGTGGCGCAGATCATCACGTTTGGGACACTGGGCGCGAAGGCGGCGATTCGCGACACGGGCCGCGCGCTCGGCATGTCATACGCCGAGACTGACCGCGTGGCGCGAGTGGTCCCTGCGATGCTGAACATGACAATCGAACGCGCGCTGGAGGATAGCGGCGACCTGAAGGCGATCTATGAGGCCGACCCGCAGGTGCAGAAGCTCGTCGATACGGCGCAACGGCTCGAAGGCATCGCGCGCCACGCGAGCACGCACGCCGCCGGCATCGTTATCTCGAAGGAGCCGCTCGTCGAGCACGTGGCGCTGCAACGTCCGCCGCGCGCTGCCGAGAACGAGGCGTCAACCGCGATGCCAACGACCCAGCTCGCGATGGACCAGGTGGCCAAGATCGGGCTGCTCAAGATGGACATTCTGGGCCTCGTCAACCTGACGATACTGAGTCGCACGACCGAGCTGATTAGGCAGGCGCGAGGCGAGGAGATCGATCTTCGTACACTGCCGGACGGCGATGCGGGCACGTATGACATGCTGACGCGCGGCGAGACGTTCGGCGTGTTCCAGCTCGAATCGGGTGGGATGCGGCGCTACGTGCAAGAGCTGCGCCCCGAGAGCGTCCATGACCTCGCGGCGATGGTGGCTCTCTACCGGCCAGGGCCCATGCAGCACATCCCCACCTTCTGTGCAGCGAAGCATGGCCGCCAGAAGATCGCCTATCCACACCCCGACCTGGCGGAGATTCTGGACGAAACGTACGGTGTAATTACGTACCAGGACCAGGTGTTGCACATCGCGCGCAAATTCGCGGGCTATAGCCTCGGCGAAGCCGACGTCATGCGCAAAGCGATGGGTAAGAAGATCGCGACCGTGATGCGCGCTGAGCGTGACAACTTCATCAAGGGGTCGAAGAAAAAGGGCTACAGCGAAGCGGAAGCACAGGAGATCTTCGAGCTCATCTTGCCCTTCGCTGGCTATGCGTTCAACAAACCGCACGCCGTGTGCTACGCAACGATTGCCTACCAGACTGCGTATCTAAAGGCGCACTACCCGGCGGAGTACATGACCGCGGTGCTGATGCACGCAGGAAGCCACCCGGCGGGCGCCCACGCGCGCATCGCGCAGGCTGTGGCAGAATGCTCGAAGCTGGGTATCGACGTTCTCCCGCCGGACGTGAACCGCAGTGGCTCTAACTTCGCGCTCGAGACGGCTGATGAGGGAGAGTCGATCCGCTTCGGTCTCCAGCAGATAAAGAATGTCGGCTCAGGCGCGGCCGAGAGCGTTGTCGATGAGCGCGAGAAGAACGGCGAGTACGCATCGGTTGAAGATTTCGCGCGGCGCGTGAATATCAAGTCGATTAACAAGCGTGGCCTGGAGAGCCTGGCGAAATCCGGAGCGCTGGGATCGTTCGGCGACCGTGGGACGCTGCTGACGAACCTCGATCGGCTGGTCTCGATGGCGCAACGCGAAGCAAAGCTGCGCGAGTCGGGCCAAGCAACGATGTTCGATCTGTTCGGCGACCAGGTATCGACCCCGATGCCCGCGCTTGAGCTGGAACCCTCGCCCGTCCCACGCGCTGAGGAGCTGGCTTGGGAGAAGGAGCTACTCGGCGTCTACGTGTCCGAGCACCCGTTCACGGCCGCGGCGGGCGCGCTTTCGAGTTACGTAAGTGCCGTTGCGTCGGAGCTGTCGGACGCGCCAAACCAGGTGTCAGTCGACGACGACGATGCCGCGCCGGCACCGGCGGCAGCGCCGCTTCCGCCGCAAGGTCGCGATGTGGTGATCGCGGGCATGGTGGGGAACACGCGCAGGCTCTATACGCGCGACAGCCGTGCCTTCTGCGCCGCGGAGATCGAAGACATGTCGGGCACGGTGGAAGTGACCGTCTGGCCGGAGATATTCGAACGCACGCAAGAGTTATGGATGGAAGGGAACATCTTGCTGCTGCAGGTGCGCCAGCGCGAACGCAACGGCCGCGTGCAGATATCGGTACAGCAGGTCGAGCCATACCAACTCGCCGACGGCACGTCTGCCGGCTTCGTCGCGCCGCCATGGGCAGCCGTGGTGGACACGCGACGGGAGACGCGAGACGCGGAAGGCGCAGCGTTGAAGCCTTCAAACGGAGTGTCTGTTGGTGGGGATCCATCGCTGGAACAGGGTTCCAGCCCTCCATCGAATGGTCAGCTTAACGGCTCATCGTCGCCGGTCGGGCCACAGGCCAACGGTACAGCGAAGCCTATCCGTGCGTCGGTGCGGGCGAATGCGCCCCAACGGGCGGGTCGCGATGCAGCCGTCGCAACGGCGATGCGGACGCTGCGCATCGAGCTGCAGGAGTCGGAGGACGAAGACGCCGACCGCGACCGTCTCGGGCGGCTGCTTGATGTGTTGCGCGAGTACCCCGGCGAGGACGAAGTGCGCTTCAGCGTCCGCACGCTGGACGGCTCGCTGCAGACCGTCGGGCTGGGCAAGCTGCGCGTCCGCTCCTGCGACGCGCTGACAGATCGATTGGAAGACGTGCTGGGTGACGCTGGAGAAGTGAACCAAGCCTAGGCTCCCTTCGGCGTTTCCACTTCTCATACGATAAACTCCGTTCCTATGGGCTGGCAGCAGAAGTACGCGAGTAAGATCGTCTCCGCGGAGGAAGCGGTGGCCGGCGTGCGGTCCGGGCAGTCGATCACCGTCGGGATGTACGACGGTGTGCCGCCCACGATCACGACGGCGCTGACGAATCGAGCGAAGGAGTTGGAAGATGTTGGCGTCTTCCACTTCGTCAGCGTTGTGCCGTTCTTTAGTTTCGATACGGAGCGCGAGGCAGGCAGGCCACCGGCATTTCGGCAGCTCACGCCCTTCTGCACCAACGTCGACCGCGACGCCGTGCGCGATGGCAAGATGGAGTACCTGCCGTTCGGGCTGTGGCGCGCGGGCCAGTTGCCGTTCGGCGTTGGACCGTTCGACTACCACCTGTGCGTCGTCTCGCCGCCGGATGCTGATGGCTGGTGCTCGTTCGGCGGGTCGGTCTGGATGAACCCGACGTTCGCGGACAACAGCAAGTCGATCATCGCCGAGGTAAACGAGCGCGCGATCCGCACCGGGGGCGCGAACCGCATCCACGTCGATCGCATCGACAAACTGGTCGCGCAGGACGAAGCGTGGATCGCGCGAGTAAAGACGGCGATGGAGCGCGCCGCCGCCCGCACCGACGACGAGACTGCGATCGCCGAGGTGGTCTGCACGCTCGTCGGGCTGGACCTGGTGAACGATGGCGACACGGTGCAGATCGGTGCGGGCGCGATTTCGGCGGCGCTGGGCCCCTACCTGACGCATCGCAAGGAGCTGGGTATACACACCGAG
>JBKKBW010000557.1:0-12500 GCA_046713635.1 Dehalococcoidia bacterium | reverse complement strand
CGTCCGGACGCAGTGAGCGCTACCTGAAAACTCCGAAAATGCAATGGCCATTTAGAAAGAATTCTCGTACGACCACGAAATTGCATTTAAAAAAACACGACGCGTGGAACGAGAAGAACGTGAATGTATTGTTTGGCGAAGCTATCGTCGTTCAGATGCTGCTCCGACCACCAAAGCCGCTTTGAGTTATCAATCAGGATGTTCTTGCCAGTGCGTTCGAAGAGCGCGAGATACATGTCGTGGGGCGTCTGGTCTGCTACGTCATGGAACAAGGGGCACGTGGTCAGACGATCGAGGCAGAGCGCGCATGTGCCAGGCTCTTCCGTGTAAAACATCTTGTGCAGTTCGCCGATTGAGGCGGTCTGCGAGTGGCTGCCCAGCAATAGCGAGAGTAGTGTGGAGCCGCTATGGCTGGATGAAAGGATGAAGACGACGGTCCGTTCCGGCGTTGTCACGGCAGGATCGTAGCACGAGAGCGCGTGTTTTGCGGCCGCTGATAGTGCTCAGCCGAAGTTGTGCGTCCTCTCGGCAGGTACGGACACGGCCAGTTCAGGTAACTCGACACGTTCTGTGATCACATTAACAGCATCTCCTTGGCGCTCGATATGGCCATGAACGATGAGTGCGGCTGCTTCCGCTACGAGAACCTTGTAGCGCCGAACGAGATTGGGAGCGGTAATGATATTCACCAAGCCATAGCGGTCTTCCAGCGTGTGAAAAACGAAACCTTTCGCGGTCTGCGGCGCTTGTCGCACTGCAACGAAGCCGGCTACTGTCACCTTGGCGCCCTGCTTCATACTCTGGACGGTGTAGCTGGGCATGATCCCTTCATGTAGAGATATCAGGTCCATGATATGGCCGCGTGCTACGATGCCGCCTTCAGTGAGTGCGAGGTCTTCGCGAATCCGCTCGCTATCCGTCATGTTTTGTAGTGTGATCATGTCAGCGTCGTAAGGGAGTGCGAGCGGAAGCTGAACGTTTAATGGTTGGTAGAACAGTCCAAGTTGCCAGAGTAGCTCGCGTTCATGCAGTCCTGTCCACGCGAAGGCGCCAAGACGAATGAGATTCTCGATGGGCTCACGAGACAGCTGCGTCCGCCGCCAGAAATCCCATAGCGAAAGATATGGCCCACTCTCAGCCTGATCGTCAAGCCGCTTTAGCCACGTTTCACCGACACCTTTGGCGTATCGCAGGCCGAGCCGGATCGCATCGTCCTCGATCGTGCAATCAGCCTGGCTATGATTGGTATCGACACTTAGTAGCTCGATACCGTTGCGCCGCGCTTCGTTGATGATCACGCCTGGAGAGTAAAAGCCAAAAGGCCACTCATTGAGCCAAGAGCAGTAGAACTCCAGTGGATAGTAGCATTTCACCCAGGCGAGCTTGGCGGCAGTCACCGCCATTGCAGCCGCATGTGCCTTAGGAAAGCCGAATGCAGCGAACGCAACGATCTTCTCGTAAATGCGCAGGGCGGTTGCCTCATCCAGTCCCTTCTCGCGGCAGCCGTCAAGAAACACTTGACGAAGCTTCTCCATCTCCTCGCGTGAGCGCTTGCGACTCATCGCACGGCGAAGGCTTTCCGCCTGCCCTGCCGTGAAGCCCGCAGCCTCCATCGCTACCTCGATCACTTGCTCCTGAAAGACGATGACCCCTTTGGTCTCGCGCAGGATGGGTTCTAAGCACTCGTGGTCGTAAGTGATTGGCTCTTCTCCAATACTTCGCAGAACGTAAGGATTCACCGCGCCACCCTGGATGGGTCCCGGTCTAATCAGGGCAACCTGAATCACCAGATCCTCGATAGAACTGATCTTGAGACGGCGAATTGTCTGGAGCTGGGCACGGCTCTGGATCTGGACGATGCCAAGAATATCGCCCCGCTGGATCATTGCGTAGACGCGTGGGTCATCGAGCGGGATCTGCCCCGAAGGGATTTGGTGGCCCAAACGTTGTTCGATCAGTGCTAGGGATCGGTCGAGATGACCGAGGCTTGGGTATCCGAGGAAGTCCATCTTAATGAAGCCCGCGTCCGCGACCGAGTCTTTGTCCCACTGGCAGATGTAGCGCCCGTCCATTGCCGAGGGCTGCACAGGGACCTGCTCGACGATGGGCGTACTGGAGATGATCACGCCGCCGGAGTGCTGACTAAGATGGCGTGGCTTCCCGACTAGCTCCTCTACCAGTTCGATGAACGTCTGCCAGAGCGGCGCGTCCATCCGGTTTCGGAACTCTGGCAATGCGCGCATCTCTTCGACAAGCGTACCGGCGAAACGGCCGCGTATTCTCTTCGCTAGTTTATCGATGTCTGCCTCTGGCAGTCCGAGCGCTTTGCCCACATCGCGGATCGCCATCGGGTAGCGATACTGGATTACGTTCGCGACCAGTGCGGCATGTTCTGTGCTGTAAGTCTCGAAGACGTGTTCGAACATCTTTTCCCGCGCCTCGCGCGCGAAGTCGATATCGATATCCGGCACATCTTCTTTCTGGCGAGCTTCGTTGAGGAAGCGCCCGGCAAAGAGCTGGTGCTTGATTGGGTCGATGCCGGAAAGGCCGAGCAAGTAGCAGACCAGCGAGCCGACAGAGGAGCCGCGCCCCCGCGCCGATAAATCGTTGTCGTGGGCGTAACGCATGAGTTCCCAGTTACGCAGGAAGAAGCCAGCTTGGCCTGACTGACGGATCAGGTTCAGCTCATAGCGCAGCTTCTCTTCGAACTCTGGGGGTAGGCGCCTGAGAAGGGCCATGACCCTGACAAGCTATAGAACGCATGTACTATTGTCAAGCTGAACGAAGCCAGCTACCGTGGCGAAGCCCATGACGAACGCCACCCGCCCAATCGATGTGCTCTGGTTTCTCCCCACTTGGGGCGATGGCCGCTCCGTGGTCGATTACTTTCCGGATCCGGCCAAGCCTTCGGCCGCGCGAGGCCGGCGCGCCGACGTCGGCTACTTGCGCCAGATCGCGCAGGCGGCAGATCGTATGGGCTTCGTCGGCGCTCTTACGCCCACCAGCTCCAACTGTGAAGACGCGTGGCTGATCTGTACCGCGCTTGCCGGCTACACGGAGCGGCTCAAGTTTCTCGTCGCGTTCCGGCCAGTCTTTCTCCTGCCTACGCTGGCAGCGCAGATGGCCGCGACGATGCAGCGCATCAGCGAAGGTCGCGTGCTGATCAACATCGTCACCGGCGGCGACGCGGACGAGCAGCAAAGCTTCGGCGACTTCCTCGATCACGACGCGCGTTACGAGCGCACCGAAGAGTTCCTCGATGTGTTCCGCAGGTGCTGGGAAGGATCGGTCGACTACGATGGTGCACACTATAAGGTGAAGGGCGGCGGCTTGAAGACGCCGTTCGGCTGGGACAGTCCGCCGCCACGTCCGGCGATCTACTTCGGTGGCGCATCTCCAGCCGCCGAGCGTGTCGCCGCTCGCCATACCGATGTCTATCTCCTCTGGGGAGAGCCTCCGGAGTGGGTAGCGGAACGCGTGATGCGCATGCGACAGCTCGCGCGGGACGAGGATCGCGAACTGCGCTTCGGCATCCGTCTGCACGTCATAGCGCGAGAACGCGAAGAAGATGCGCGCGCTGCTGCCGAGAGCATCCTCCAATCGATGCAGCCGGACCAGATTGCTTCGGCGGCGCAGCGCTTCGCGAATACGGAGTCGGTTGGGCAGCAGCGCATGGCGGCGCTGCACAACGGCCAGGTCGATATGGACTCGCTCTTTGTCTCTCCCAACCTCTGGGCGGGTATCGGACTCGTCCGCCGCGGCGCAGGCACGGCACTAGTGGGGAGCTACGACCAGATCGCCGAGCGTATTAAGGAGTACGCGCAACTTGGCCTCGACACGTTTATCCTGTCCGGTTATCCTCATCTCGAAGAGTGCTACAACATCGGCGAAGAAGTCTTACCTCGCCTGCGCGATGTAGTTTCTGCTATCGATCAGCCGTACAGCTCCAGCGCGGCTGCGCGGCAGACCTCCTCCAAATAGTCATCCGCGCTCTTGCCATTCGGAGCTTCAAAGTCAGGAAAGACATACGTGAGGTCTTTCCTTAGATCGAATGTGCAGCGGTCCGCAATCGCAACAGTGTTGCGCAGCGCCTCTGGTAGCTCAGCAAAAAGCGCTGCCATCTGCTCCGGCGACTTCAGATAGAACTCCGCATTCCTCCGCCGTACCCGCTCCGAGGCGTCGAGCGTTGTCTTGTGCCGCACTGCCACCAGCACGTCCTGCAACCGATGACGCTCGCGCACATGGTAGTGCACGTTGTTCGTCGCAACGACGCCCAGACCAAGCGCGCGGGCGAGCTCGATCAGGCCTTGATTACGACGCGTATCGCCATGGACCAGGTTGTTCTGCAGCTCGATGAAGAAGCTCTCACTTTCAAACAGCTCGATGTAGCGCCCGGCCATCCGCTGTGCCCCCTTGAAGTCGTACTGCGCTGTCCGGCGCGGGACTTCGCCTTGCGCGCACCCGGATAGCGCGATCAGCCCCTCCGTCCTGCCTTCCAACGCCTCAGGGGCCAGCGAAGGCGCATCGCGCGAACTGGAGAGCAGCGCCTCGGAAAGTAGGCGGCTCAGGTTTGCGTACCCGCGCTGTGTACTCGCGATCAGCGTGAGATGCGAGTTGTTCCTCACTCCGTCGGGGAGCCTGCCCTCGCGCGAAGCAGTATGCTCTCGTGAGGGCTGTAGGGTAATCTCCGCCCCGATGATCGACTTCAGTTCCCACTCGTTTGCCGTCTGCGCGAACTCCATCGCTCCGGCCAGTCCATCGTGGTCAGTGAGGGCGAGCGCCTTGTAGCCGAACAACCGCGCCTGAAGCACGAGCTCCAGTGGCGTCGATGCGCCTTCGCGGAACGAAAACGCGGAATGACAGTGAAGCTCTACGTATTCAGCCATACCGCTGCTCATACCAGCTGTCGCTCAGCTCGTCGCGAAACAGCGTGATCGTACGGCCGTCTTCCAGCAGCAACCCGTAGTATGCCCGCGAGATCGGCTCCGATGTCCACCAGCGATCGTCGGTTCGATATTGATCGAGCACTTCGATCACCGCTCTCCAGACGCCGAGTTGCCGCACGGCGGCCGGAGCACCAGCGCCGCCAATGCGTACCTGCAACGGCCGGGGCGCGTTTAAGCGTCGTAAGGCATTAGGGCGTTCCGGTCCTCGGGATGACGCGACCATGGGTCCACCTCCGTAATGCGCCAGACGACCGGCCGTCCGTATCGCGTGCGGAGCTGCCGGATCGCCTCGGCTATCTGATTCAAGTTCTGCTGTGTGTCGGTGAAAAGCTTGGCCTGCCTTGCAACCTCGTTGCCGATAGCGCTCAGCGTGACAATGACGGTATCGATGCCCTGCGGTAACTCAAGCAGCGTGAGCCGAGTCTTGAGAACGAGCAGCATCCGGCGCTCGTCGCCCGTCGGTTCGCGAAACGTCTCTAGTCGCTCCCAAACGATGCGCTCTTCGCACAGGAGTTGCACATGCATGCGTCGCGCCGTCCGGCCGCGTAGCCGGCGTATCAGCCGTGTCACGATCTGCCGTCCTGCTGCAACAAGCGCTTCGTTAGCGACGACAGCAGCATTGAACGTCATGTGCTCTTCGATGAGCTCCTGGTGTTTGCGTGGAAGCAGCGGCTCATTGTCGACGCCGTTGGCCAGCTCCCACATGCGCCTGCCGTTGCTGCGAAACTGCGCTCCAACGGCGGATCGTTGCAGCTCCGCGATTTGGCCGAGTGTGTGTAGCGCTAGTAAGTGCAGCCGCTCTGTAACGCGTGCGTCGAATGGCAAGAGCGAGACGTCCTTATCATAGAGAAACTCTTGCTCCCGTCCGGACGTGACAACGCCCGCATCGCCAGGGCGCACTTCGGATGCTGCTGCCCACGCAACAAACTTATTGTCCGCAATGCCAACGGTTGCCAGTAATCCAGTCGCGTCGCGCACCGTTTCTACGATTGTTTCGGCAAGCGCGAACTCGTCGTGGTAGTGTCCTTGCAGCCCTCCGATATCGGCGAACGCGCAGCCAAGGATAGAAGCTGGCTCCACTTTAGGTGTGATCTCTTCCAGTGCATCCAGCATTGTGTTAGAAGCCGCGCGGTACTTTGCAAAGTCCGCTTCGATGAACGCTGCATGCGGCTGGAGCGCCTTCGCCTGTCGCAGCGGAATCCCGGCCCGGCAGCCGTGTGCTTCAGACGAAGCGTCGATTACTGAGCTGCGGCCGTAGACAACGACAGGCTGGCCGGCAAGCTCCGATGCGCGCAGCCGCTCGAAAGCGACAGTGAAAGATGGAATAGCTACGCAAGCAACGCGCATCTCGAAATCCTGGACGAGGCAGAGTAGACTCGTTATAAGTAGTATAGAACGGGCGTTCTATTTGTCAAGGGACCATGGGTCGCAGGCCCTGTGGTATACTGTCTATGTCAGCCAGAAACCTCCGAGCTAACTTCCCACGCTGACTTCCCCAAAATGACGGCGGCTTTGTCTAAGTGGAACGCCGAGCCGGCGCCCAGTAGAAAGGTGCGCCATGCCTCAGAAGGACTCCCTAGAACATTCTGACCCGCGCCATATGCGCGACTCCTACGTGCGGCTCGGCCTGGAGCCGGGAGCGTCGATGCGCGACATCGAGGCGGCTTACTGGCGGTTCGCTCGCGAACTGCGAGGACAACCAGCGATGACGCCGTATACCGCGGCATACGAGGCGCTAGTGAAAAGCGTTGCCCCTCGAAGGAATGACGCGCGACCTGCACCGGTGACGCCGCCAGAGACTTCCAAGAAGCAGATCACGCTGGTCGCGTCCCCTTCGAAGCTCGGCTGGCCTGCGAACTAGCGCCCACATTATCGAGTGGTCCAGTGAAGGGCTGCGGATCCAAGGACCGTTGACGCATCGTCCGTGTTAGACTGATCACAAGACAGATATCCTCTCGTCTTCGGACTGCAACGAAGATACCTCTTAGCCCCTACTTGATGAAATTTGGAACAGCCGCTGGAAGTGGTGGACTGGCCGTGGCTTGAAGGCGCACTTCAGCTATCGAAAGGTGACTATGAATCGTTTGAGCAATAACGAAGAGCAACTTGCCCAGCACATCGCCTGTGGTCACTTGATCAGGGGGTGCGAAGGAGCAATATCCGAGTTTGAGGCGGCACCCGCCGAAATCAATGGACAGTCTCGAACGAGTGAGCGCGCGCAGGAAATCCTCACACAAGTCCTGTCGTCATGGCGCCATGCGATGAGCGTCGTGGCACCCTCGCAAGAGCCGCTGTGGAACGAAGATAGGCTAGAGCGCTGGACGAGCGACGAGCTATTCGACGAGGCGCTGACGCGCCGGGCAGGAGACGGGCCAGCGCTTCGACTCATGCAAGCGCGGACGCTGCAGGCGCAGTTGATCGCACATGACAGTGAATGATGTACTGACTGTGCGCGAAGCGCCGGGAGAAGCCGCTGATCCGGTCGGTGCATATCTATCGGAGATACGGAGAGTCGACCTGCTTTCAGGCCCGGACGAACAGCGGTTGGCCCGTCAGATCGAAGAAGACAAGCACATCCGAACGATCGAGCAGCAGTGGCATGACGATCGCGGACAAGAACCGTCGGGCAGTGAAATACTCTCCTGCCTCCTGCAGCAGCTCCGCGAAGAGCGCGGGAGTCTCCGTGCTGTCACCGAATTCCTGAACATCAAGAAAACCGCCGTCTCTCAGCTCGTCGTCAACGACGCCCTCAGAAGCGCCCTGGACGGGGTGCGCGATGAGGCGTTGACCGATCACTTGACGAGCAGCCTGGGGTGCAGTCGCGAGGAAGCTGAACAGTTCCTGGTGCGCCTCTCGATTTTGACGCATATCCTGACGCCAGAGCTGCTCGCCCTAGGGGCTGGGGCTGCCGGCGGCAAACGGCAGCAACTTCCGCTTCTTCGCAAGCAGGCACGAGACATGGCTGCTCAAAACCACTTCGCGCAGCTCACCGCTGCGGGCTCTCAAGGCAGGAAGGAGATTACGGAAGCGAACCTTCGCCTGGTCGTTAGCGTGGCAAAAAGGTACTTGGGGCACGGCATGTCGCTGCTGGACCTGATTCAGGAAGGAAACGTGGGCCTGATACGGGCCGTCGAGCGGTTCGACTACCGTAGGGGGTACAAGTTCAGCACCTACGGTCACTGGTGGATACGGCAGGCGATCACCCGTGCGATCGCGGATCACGCGCGGACCATTCGCATCCCTGTCCACATGGTGGAGACTATTCATGAGCTGGTGCGGGTAAGAGAGAGGCTGGTGGACGAGTTAGGCCGCGAGCCGCGGAACGAGGACATCGCGCGAGCGATGGAGATCACACCTACGCGTGTTCGTGAGATTTCCAAAATGTCGCGGGAACCGCTCTCCCTGGACGCGCCTGTCGGCGAGAATGACAGCTATCTAGGCGACTTCGTACGGGATGAGGCGGCATCGACCTCGGACGCTGCCTCCCTGCATGTCTTGAAAGATGAGGTCAAAGATGTCCTCAGCAGCCTGACGGACCGCGAGCGGCGAGTGCTGGAGCTGCGCTTCGGACTGAAGGATGGTCGCAGCCGCACGCTGATGGAGGTTGGGAACGATTTTTCCCTCACGCGTGAGCGTATCCGCCAGATAGAAGGGAAAGCGCTTCGAAAGCTCCGTAACAATCCCCACAACAAGCAGCTACGGGACTACTTGAAGTAACGTCCTCTCCTTAGCGCGTAGCGCGCCATCCGGCTTAGGCGAGCGCCCGCCTGATGTGGATCTTTCGAGACCGCGCGTCCCTGCGCTACGCCGCCGGCGTGCGCCTGACCGCCGACGGCCAGTTCCGCACCTGCCTGTTCTCGTTGGGAGACCGACCTGCGCGACGGCTCGCCGGACGCAGAGATCCAGCGTGTCATCCGCACCGCCGCGTCGCGCAAAGAGCTGCAGCACCAGATCAACGACGCGGGCTTCCAGCATGTCCCAAGTCGGCGGCTAGCAAGCCTTGAGCCGGCCCCAGGGCGCATGCCATGCGTCCCCTCACGGCCCGCCCGCGCGGACCGCGCTGCAGGAGGACTAGGCTGCGATGCGCTGGAGAGAACCCCTGGCAGAGGGAAGCGCGCTACGCGCGTGGAGCCGGACGAGCGCGTCGACGACGCGAGGGCTGAACTGCTTGCCGGAGACGCTCACAATCTCCTGGACGGCCTCATCCGTGCTACGGGCGGCGTGATACGAGCGGACGTTCACGATCGCGTCGTACGCATCAGCCACGCTGGTAATGGCGGCTACGTCAGCGATCTGATCGCCCACCAGGCCGTCTGGATAGCCTCCGCCGTCCCAATGTTCGTGGTGGGAGCGGGCGACGACGGCCGCCAGGTGGAAACCTGCGCGGTCTGTGAAGAACGCCTCGCCCCAGATGGTGTGCTGCTTCATCACTTCCCACTGCTGGGTAGATAGCGGGCCGTCGCTCCACAGCGCATCGTGCGGCACGCGAATCTTACCTACATCGTGGAGTGCGGCGGCGAGCCCAACTTCCCTCGCCTCGCTATCGCTGTAACCTAGCTCGCAGGCGAGCGCCGCCGCGAGTGACCGTACGCCTTGGAAGTGATGGCTCAAGCCGGCCAAATGCGCCTCGGCCACCTCCGCGAGGAGCATCACCGTTTCGTCCTGGGCGTCGCAGAGACGACCGGTCGTCGCGCGTAAGTCGTCCAGCAGCTTTGCCATACGGACGATAGCCGTGACCTGGGTCGCGACGGACGAAACGAACTGCGCGTCACGTGGCCCGAAGGCGCTGGCGCGCTTGCTGGCCACCGAGAGGATGCCGACAAACTCATCGTGCCAGAGCATGGGTGCAGCGAGCGCGGAGTGGACGCCGACTGCCGCGGCCATGCTGCGATCGACCTCGCTAATGCGCGGGTCGGTCATCATATCGTTCACGATTACCGGCCGGTGAGTCCGCTCCAGTATCGGGTGAAGCGACTTCCCAGCCGGCTGGGTGTTTCGCTTCTTCCATTGCTCGAGTGCGCGGGGATTCAGCTGTCCAAACGCGTACGTCGCAGCCACAGGGCCTCCAGATCCGAGCAGTTCGAAGTTTACTATTTCATAGCCCGCGCCAACGGAGAGCTGGTGCGCGACGAGCCGCACCTTATCGGTAAGACTTGCGTCGGAGGTAAGGAGGGGAATGACCTCACTCACCATGTGTGCTGCCCGTTCGTCCCGTCTGCTGGGCATGCCCTTAACGTTTGTGATGACGGGTCGCTGCAGGCGGGCGTCGTACATGGCGTCGTCCGCTAACTTGATGAGCTCTGCGGCGGTCTGTGCTTCCTGCGGATAGACAGCGACACCGATCGTAGCAGCGAGTGGTACGCGCTGGCCTGTAACAGCATCCGTCTGGCTGGCATTGGCCAGGCGTGCGTTCACTTCGGTGCAGTAGCGCTGAGCATCCTTCCTGCCCGCATCAGGAAGAATGACGATGAACTCGTCGCCGCCGTAGCGCCCTACGATGACGCTCTCGTTCTGGAGGGCGCCAGAGATAGCGACGAGCGCTGCATCGCCGACAAGGTGGCCAAAGACATCGTTTGTGTTTTTGAGGCCGTCAACATCCACCATCGCCACTGCGCACTCGCGTCCGATCGAGCTTACGGTGGCAAAAGCGAGGAGCTCGTCAACAATTGCCCCGTGGTTAAGTACGCCGGTTAATGGGTCACGACGCGCCTGCTCGCGAAGAGCATCCTCAGCTGTTCGACGCGCTTTGATGTGTCTGTTCATGCTCACGAGTATGACGAACCATACAATCAGTAAGAGCGGAACTGCCACGAACGCAATCGAGATCAGCCACTGGTCCTGCGCCGAAGCGATATCATGGCGTCCGCTGGCCTGCATTGATTCACCAATCTCCTGGTAGCCTTCCGCGTATAGCTGCTTCTGCTGCTCATACATAGGGCTGGCAAGTACCGCGCTTGCGCCCTGCGTGTCACCGGCTCGAACCAGATCAAGGGAGCGGTGTTCCATCTCAACCAGAGCGACGTTGGCCTCATCGGTCTGAACTGCAGCGGCGGAGACGTACGAAGACGGAGCTAGAGCCTTCGCTTCTTGAATCGCATCGTCGAGTTGTGGCTCGAACCGGCGGTAGCGGGCTTCCCACGATGTGTCGCCGGTCGCAGCGTTCATCCTGGCAGACATCGTCAGCACTTCGTCAAGGTACGTAATAGCTCCAGTGAGCTGTTGCAGGCGTATGTCGCGATCTTGCGCCGCTCGGAGGTCCTGGTAGGACTCCCACATGTGCTTGCCTACTCCCGCGAACAGCAAGACGCTGACGGCTATTCCGACAAGAAGGATCCTGATGGGAAATGTGGCGGCGACCTTCGCCTTTAGGTTGACCGGCGATGATTGCATGGGGCCCTTCCGGGAGCCGAGGCACCGGGCGTGGCGATCTGCGGCTACCTGTTCCAGTACTAGTATCGGCGCGGAGCTCCGGTTTGATACTAGGGAATCCACGTCCACCGTTCGACGTAGTGAACCAGGACTCGGGAAGCGAACGTTACTAAAGCGATCGCCGCTCCATCGTCCACGTCAGTCGCTTGGCGTATTCTGCGTACGTAGTTCCACGTGCGCCTTTTAGCGGATACTCGGTCCGGTCAGCGGGGCCGAGTCTCTACATGAGAGCCTTCGCGCGCCGGCTCGCTGGTAGCGCATCGCTTCCCGAGAGGACAATAAGAATGTTGAGGTTACGAAGCCGAATCACAGGGTTGGTTGCGGGCCTTGCCGCCTGCGCACTGTGTGTCGCGATCGGTTTCAGCGGAAGCGACCGCACTGGTCTGGCCGCGACCATACCTTCACTCGATACGGCGCAAAGTTTCGCCGTCCTCGGTGCATCCGCTGTCACCAACACCGGCCCGACTACAATCGGCGGCGACCTCGGGGTCAGCCCCGGTTCGTCGATCACCGGAAGCGGCAGTATCACGATCTCAGGCTCGTATCATCAGACCGACGCAACCGCTGCCCAGGCGCAGAGCGATGTCACCACCGCATACAATTCGCTCGCTGGTGAGACCTGCAACACCGACCTGGGCGTGCAAGACCTCGGCACCGTCGGCGTGCTCACGCCGGGTGTGTACTGCTTCGACTCGTCGGCACAGTTAACGGGCGCCCTCGTAATGGACGCGGGCGGCGCCGCAGACGCGCGCTTCGTCTTCCAGATACCTAGCACGCTCACCACCGCAACCAACTCATCGGTCTCCCTAATCAACGGCGGCCAAGACGGGAACGTCTTCTGGCAGGTCGGAAGTTCGGCCACCCTCAATACAGACACCGTGTTCATCGGAAACATTCTTGCGCTCGCATCCATCACGCTGAACACGCGGACGACGATCTTCTGCGGTAGAGCACTAGCGCAGACCGGAGCGGTCACGATGGACACCAACACAGTGTCGATCCTGGGCTGCCCGGCCGGTGCGGCACCGACGGACACCCCAACAGAGACGCCGACCGCGACGCCAACTGCAACGGAGACGGCGACCAACACGCCAACTGCAACCGAGACAGCGACAAACGCACCTA
>JBKKBW010000556.1:0-3507 GCA_046713635.1 Dehalococcoidia bacterium | reverse complement strand
AGGTGTTCCTGATGGACGAGCCCCTTTCCAACCTGGACGCCAAGATGCGGGTGCAAACACGCGCTGAGCTGATCCGGCTTCATCGCGAGCTTGGGACGACGTTTGTCTATGTGACACACGATCAGGTGGAGGCGATGACGATGGGTAGCCGCATTGCAGTGATGCAAGCAGGCAAGCTCCAACAGGTGGCGCCGCCGCGGGAGGTGTACGACAAACCAGCGAACTTGTTCGTCGCGGAGTTCATTGGCAGCCCTGCCATGAACTTTCTGAATGGCGAGCAGGACAGCTCGGGTGATCTGAAGACGCCCGCCGCGCTGCTTAAGCTGAGCGAAGCACAGCGCGGCGCTGTTCGCGCGAACACCGGCGATGTCGTCACTGGCATCCGGCCGGAGCACTTGGTGCCGGTCGAAGGCGAGGATAGTGGGTATGCTGCCACGTTCGGCGGTCAGGTCGACCTCGTGGAGTCCCTGGGCAGCGAGCAACACGTCATCGTGACGCTTCCGCACGGAACACTCACCGTGCGACTGCCGGGATCGGCGCGGGCAGCGGCCGGTGAGTCTCTACACCTAGGGGTAGCCGCGGACCACCTGCATCTGTTTGATAAGTCGAGCGGCGCGAGAATCGGGCCATGACAGTCGCCAGCGAACGTGTGCGTTCCTGGAATGCTGCGCTCCCGAAGCCAGTGCGTCAGTCACTGACGGCACTGCCGTTTCTCTTGCCGTCGATCATTCTGTTCGGCGTTTTCGTCTTCTATCCGCTTATCAAGTCGGTTTACCTGGGCTTTTTCATTAGCAACGCGTTCCACACGAAAGAGATCTACGTCGGGTTTGACCAGTATCGCGATGTGCTAACGTCCAGCGAGTTTCGTCAGAACCTTGTTGTGACGTCAACGTTCGCTCTGTACACGGTGCTGCCGTCGATAGTGATCGGGACGTTTCTGGCGATCGTCGCGAACCAGAAGCTGCCCGGGATCGTCCTATTTCGCACGATCTTCTCGTCGACGCTGGCGTCTTCCGTGGCGATTACTTCGGTGATATTTCTGGTGCTCCTGCACCCGAGCATCGGGGTGTTGAACGAGGTTCTCGGATGGGTTGGGGTCTCACCAAAGCTCTGGCTGAACGATGGCGGCTGGGGCCAGGAGCGGGGAAGCACGCTCTCGCTGGTTGGCGCGTGGTTCGTCAACCCAAACTGGGCGCTCATTTCTGTGTCGCTTGCGACGATCTGGATGAACATTGGCCTCTTTACGATCATCATCCTGGCCGGGCTACAGACGATACCGGACGAACTATACGAGAGCGCTCGGATCGACGGTGCGGGCCGCTGGTCGCAGTTCTGGCACGTCACGCTTCCCATGCTGTCACCGATGCTGTTCTTTGCAACGATCGTCGGTAGCATCTTTTCGTTTCAGGCGTTCGGGCAGATCCGCATCCTGACGCAGGGCGGGCCCGTTGATTCGTCCAGGACCTTGCTGTATTCGATCTATACCGAGGGTTTCGAGAACTTCCGCAGCGGGGCAGCCTCTGTCCAGGCGATCGCCCTCTTCCTGATCCTCGTTATTCTTACGACGATCCTGTTTCGCCTGACCGCGGGCCGGATCTTCTATGGGGGCGAACGAACATGACCACCGCCCGCCGTTGGGCTCGACGCGCTCCGGCCTACGTTCTGTTGGTGCTCTGCGCGATAGTGCTTATGTTTCCGCTTTACGTCCTGGTTGTCGATGGCCTGCACCCGATCGACGAGTTCATCAACGACCCGCCTCCAAGCCTCTGGCCGTCTGACCCGCAGTGGGACAACTACTTCTCCGGTGACGGAGTTGGAGGCGGCAGCTCGTCTCTCTCGCGATACTTAATCAACAGTCTCATCGTATCGGTAGTGATCACCATCGGACAGCTAGTAACATCTGCGACTGCCGCGTACGCGTTCGCATTCCTCCGCTTCCCGGGGCGCAACGCGCTGTTTATGCTGTTCCTCGCGACGATGATGGTACCGCTGGAGGTGGCAATCATACCGAACTTTCAAACTATTCAGTGGCTCGGCTGGATAGATACCTATCCGGGGCTGGTCGCGCCCTTCCTGGCGACTGGCTTCGGTACGTTCCTGCTCCGCCAGCACTTCCTCACCATTCCCGCGGAACTACGGGACGCGGCGGAGATGGACGGCTATGGCCACGCCCGCTTTCTCGTCTTCATCGTGCTGCCGCTGGCCGGCGGTGCGCTCGCGACGCTGGGCATTTTCGCCTTCCTACAGGCTTGGAATCAGTATCTCTGGCCACTGCTTGTAACGAATGACCCGGACATGCGCACCGTGCAAATCGGCATCGCCACGGACGCCACGCAGAACTTGAATAGGATCAACGTCGCGTTCGCCAGCACGTTCCTTGCGTTTCTGCCAATGCTGGTTCTCGTCATCGGGTTCCAGCGCTTTCTCGTGCGAGGTCTCTTCGGAGGGTCGGTGAAGGGGTAGCCAGCACCACTGCATAGGCCTCGATCTCGCGGCGAAATTGCTCACTCAGATTCGGCTATGGTATATTGAGGCGCCCCAAGCTACACTTGGGCAGAACCGACGCCGGGGCGCGCAAGCGACCCTGTCGCTGTCGAACGCAAGAGGAGGCGCGAAGACCGCTTGGAAGACAACGTGAGCATGAAGGCGCTCTTGGAGGCCGGTGTCCATTTTGGCCACCAGACCCGGCGCTGGAACCCCAAGATGAAGCCCTTCATCTTTACCGAACGCAACGGCATTCACATCATCGATCTTCAGCAGACCGCCGCGCGGCTCATTATCGCTCTCGATTTCATACGCGACGTAGCCTCGAATGGGGAGCAAGTGCTCTTCGTAGGAACGAAGAAGCAGGCCCGCGATGTGGTGGAGGCCGAAGCGAAGCGCTGCGGCATGCCCTTCGTCACGAATCGATGGCTGGGTGGCACACTGACCAACTTCGTCACTATCCGCGGCCGCTGCGACTACCTTGTGCGGCGCGAGGAATCGCGCGCTCGGGGTGACTTTTTCCGGTTGCACAAGAAGGAGCAGCTCAAGATCGACAAGGAGGTCGAGAAGCTTAACCGTCACCTGGGGGGCATCAAGGAAATGAACCGGATCCCCGGTGTGGTGTTCATTATCGACCCTGACGCCGAGGGCATCTCGGTTGCTGAGTCGCGCCGTGTAGGCGCGCCGATTGTCGCGATGTGCGACACGAACTGTGACCCAGACTCCATTGACTATCCGATCCCCTCAAACGATGACGCGATCCGCGCGATCAAGCTGCTCACCGGCAAGGTCGCCGACGCGGTCATCGAGGGCCAGACAATGGCGGGCTACGACGCGATGCAGGCTCAGTCGTCTCAGGCAGCTCAGCCGGCTCATCCTGAACCCATCGTCACGTACGCTGCGCCCGCTGCGGCGCCTGTCGCCTCAGGAGAGGCGTAGAGACTCAGACGTGGCCAACATCTCCGCGGATCTCGTGAAGACACTGCGCGAGCGCACCGGCGCGGGCGTGATGGAGTGCAAGCG
>JBKKBW010000555.1:0-1558 GCA_046713635.1 Dehalococcoidia bacterium | reverse complement strand
GATTGGCATCGCCGGACTGTCGTTCGGCTGGGTGAACAAGGAGAGCGACTTCGCCGGGCTGATCTACGTCGATAACTACACCACCTTCTTCCGCGTGTTCTTCACGCTGACAGCGGCGGCTGTCGTGCTGATGTCCGCGAGCTTCGTGCAGTCCAAGCTACGACATGCGGGCGAGTTCTACGCGCTGATTATCCTTTCGACGATCGGCGCGATCTACATGGCCGCCGCGCGCGAGCTGCTGACGGCGTACATCTCGCTCGAGCTGCTCAGCTTCAGCCTCTACATCCTGGTTTCGTTCGCGAAGGACGATAAGCGATCGAACGAGGCCGGAATGAAGTACATGCTGCTGGGAGCGTTCGCATCAGCGCTGTTCCTATACGGGCTGAGCCTCATCTATGGTTCGGCCGGTTCGACCTTCTACGACGAGATGGCGGCCGCGTATACGAACGGCACAGAAGGCTTCGAGCTTGGGCTGCTCGCGGGCCTGGTGCTCGTGCTGGCAGGGCTTGGCTTCAAGGTGGCGGCTGTGCCGTTCCATATGTGGACGCCCGAGGCGTACGAAGGCGCGCCGCTGCCGGTCACGGCGTATCTTTCGACGACATCCAAGGTGGCGGGCTTCGCGCTGCTGCTTCGTCTGTTCTCCGGCGCCTTCCTGCCGATCCAAGACGACTGGCAGTGGATGGTGGCGGCGCTGGCGGCGATCACGATGGTGCTGGGCAACCTTGTCGCGCTGCAGCAGCACAACATCAAGCGACTGCTGGCCTACTCGTCGATAGGGCAGGTGGGCTACATGCTGATGGCGATCGCCGCCCTTTCTGCGGACTCTGCAGCGGACTCATCGTCCGTTTCGAGCGCGCTGCTGCTGCACATGGCGGGGTACGTGATCACGAACCTGGCCGCGTTCACCTGCCTGATCGCCTGGTACGAGCTGACGGGCGAGGAGGAGATACGGGGCTTCCGTGGCATGGCGGAGCGGGCGCCGCTGCTGGCCGCGTCACTGACGGCGGCGCTGTTCTCGCTGTCGGGCATGCCATTGTTCGCCGGCTTCTTTACGAAGTTCATTCTCTTCCAGGCGGTGACCTCGAACGGTTTCCTTTGGCTCGCGATCATCGCGGTGACGATGAGCTTTGTCTCGCTTTACTACTATCTGCTGGTGATCAAGGAGATGTACATCTCGGCGGCTGACGAGCCGGACCGGCTTGCGGTGCCATCTCTGATGGCCGGGCTGACCGTGCTGCTTGTCGTTGGAGTCTTCTACGTTGGGCTCTACCCACGCCACTTGTTTGAGGCGGCGCAGGAGGCGACGAAGGTCCTGTTCGTGTAGGACCAGGGGCGGTGGCGGGGCGGCGTTTGCGTCTTGCACGCAAAGTTGTATACTCGGCACCAAACCTGAGGGGACTGCATGGAGGCAGTAGGTAGGCCATGGATGGCGTTCGAGTTCGTATCGCACTGACGCTTGTTGGGCTGGCGCTCGCCGTCTGGTCGAGGGACGCGTTCGCGCGTGATACGGGCTCGCTGGCGGGCGCTGCGCCGACGAACCTCAGCGGCGTGTACGACG
>JBKKBW010000554.1:0-1295 GCA_046713635.1 Dehalococcoidia bacterium | reverse complement strand
GGGATGAGGAGTACGTACGCAACTGGCGTGTTCGCTACCGCTGGCTGAACGACCAGATCCCCTTCCCTGGCGAATGCTATCGCCAGGTCACCAAGGAACTCCTTTGGGCCAACAAGCTCATGACTGGCGAGCTCATACTCGGGGGCCGGAAGATCGACCTGAACAAAATTCAGGCATCGGTTCTGAACGCCATGGCGGAGCACGATCATATCGCTCCCTACGAGGCTACGAAGTCGCTCCTCTCGCTCGTCGGGAGCTGCGACAAGCAGGAGATGCACGTGAAGGGTGGCCACGTTAGCCTGATTTCCGGCAAGAGCGCCATCCTGCGCCTCTGGCCCACGGTGAACCAGTGGCTGGCTCCACGGTCCGTCTAGCCGCAATCTCCCTAGGTCTCGGCCCCATCTAGCCGAGTCCAAACCCTACCTTCCCACGTCCAAGATGCTTATGGCGGCCCTGGCGCCTACCGATCCTACTAACGAGAACGTTAGCGCTGGATGGGGAGGCCCGGGTCGTGCCCACGGTCTGTTCGAACGACATCGACATCTACTACGAGGAGCACGGCTCAGGCGAGCCGCTGTTGCTGATCATGGGCTGGGGGTGCAACGCGGCAACCTGGAAGCCACAGGTCTCGGGCCTAGCGGAACGCTTCCGCGTCATTACATTCGATAATCGCGGCGTTGGGCGCTCGTCCGCTCCGAAGAAGGCCTACACGATCCCCCAAATGGCGGAAGACACTCGCGGTCTCCTGGATGCGATCGAGATCGATCGTGCCCACGTCTTTGGCATCTCGATGGGTGGCATGATCGCGCAGGAGCTTGCGCTCAGGTATCCCGAACGCGTCGACGCGCTCGCGCTCGGCTGCACCTCGCCCGGCAGCCGGCGTGCGGCTGGCCACCGCGAGCTGCTCAAGCACATCACGGAGTTCAATGACACCGTCGGCAGCGATGGCCTTAGCCTCGAGTGGTTCCAGAACTTTCTCAAGCGCCTCTGGACCGACGGCGCCATCACTCGCTCCGAAACGCACCTTCAGGACTTCGTCTTCTCGATGATCCGCTTTCCGCCCACGCCGCATGGCTTGCACAACCAGTCGTACGCCGTCGCTATGCACGATACGTACGATAGACTTTCCGAAATCAAACACGCCACGCTTGTCATGACAGGGGACAAAGACGGCCTCATCGATTGCGAAAACTCGCTCATCCTCGCGGGCCGGATCCCCAACGCGGAGCTAATGATCTTTCCGGGACTGAAGCACGCGTTTCACCTGGAGGCGGCGGCGCGTGTCAACACCGTCC
>JBKKBW010000553.1:0-10065 GCA_046713635.1 Dehalococcoidia bacterium | reverse complement strand
CGCTCACCGGCATCATGGGCTTCGCGCAGCTTCTGCTCGCGCGCGACCTCGACGAATCCACGCGCCGCGACATCGACACCATCAACGCGGAGGCAGAGCGCGCGGCAAAGATCGTGCAGAACCTGCTCTCGTTCGCGCGCCGCAGCCGCGAAGACAAGCAGATCGTCAACCTGAACGTGCTGCTGGAGCGCGTGCTGGAGCTGCGCAACTACGATCTGCGCGTCAAAAACATCGAGGTCGAGCTCGATCTCGATCCGAAGCTGCCGGAGACGATGGTCGATGCGAACCAGATCCAGCAAGTCTTCCTGAACGTCATCATCAACGCGGAGCAGGCGATGCTTGCCGAACAGGGCGAGGGCAAGCTGACCGTACAGACGCGCAAGGACGGCAACAACCTCCGCATCGTGTTCCGCGATACGGGGCCCGGGATGAACGCCGAGACGCTGCGGCGCATCTTCGACCCGTTCTTCACAACGAAGGACACCGGTGAAGGCACCGGCCTGGGGCTGACGATCAGCTACGGCATCATCGTCGAGCAGCACGGCGGCCGTATCTGGGCAGAGAGCGAGCCCGGCCGCGGCTCCACATTCGTGATCGAGCTGCCACTATTGCAGGGAACGATCCCCGCCCGGCCACCGGAAGCAGCGCCGGAGGCATCGATCGCGCCGCGTTCGATCCTGGTCGTCGATGACGAGGAGAGCATCCAGCGGCTGCTCGGCAGCATCCTGGAGCTCGACGGCCACCAGGTTGACACCGCGCGCAACGGCGTCGAAGCATTGGAGTTGCTCAAGCGGCGTCGCTTCGACGTTGTCATCACCGACATCAAGATGCCAGACATGGACGGCCGTGAGCTGTTCGACAAGCTGGTGGAGCACGACGCCGCGCTTGCCCACCGGACGATCTTCATCACCGGCGACACCGTCAGCCCGGACACGCGCACCTTCCTTCAGCGCGTGAACAACCCATGCCTGACCAAGCCGTTCCGCGTCCGCGACGTGCGCGAGACGATCGCGCAGCTGCTGGCCGAAGCGAAGTAGCCTTCTTACGCCTGCGCGGAAACAGCTCCAAGCGTTTGATGTCACCACCCAAACTCCGCGGCTTGACACGCCCTGTATAATGGGCCGCTGGTCGGGTTCAGCCGCGATCTCGCGTTAGTTCCCAGTTCCGCCCATTGCGGCAGCGCGCTTGGCCAGCAAGGCTGTCGCGCGTCCTTGGGGCCCGCGACGCCGGAAGGGGACCACATGAGGCGCAAGTCGATCTTCTCCGCGCTGTTCGCACTAGTCATCGTTATCGGTGGCATACTCGGGTCTGAAACGCAGGCCGAGGCCGCCGGCGGCAACTATGTCACAGTCTTTGCCGAAAACGATCCCGGAACCAGCTCAATATTGGTGCTGAACTCGGCGGGTAATCCCGTCATCGCCTACTGGGACGACGTCACCGACGCTATGCGGATACTCCGCTGTGATGACCCGAACTGCGGGCCGGGCGGGGACACGGTTAATTCGCCCGACTCCGGCCCGTTCCTGGGTGTGACAGACATCGTGCTGGACTCCGCGCAGAATCCGGTGGTCACGTACGGCGTGAGCGGCGACCTGAAGCTGCTGCACTGCAACGATCCGGCATGCGCGCCGGGAGGCGACACCATTACGACGCCGGACCTTGACGGAGCCCAGGCGACCTCGTTGGTCCTGGACGGAGTTGGGAACCCGGTGATCGCGTATCAGGTGCCCGGCAACACGCTACGCGTCCGGCACTGCGACGACCCGAATTGCGCCCCCGGTGGCGACATTGTTGCTTCGCCGGACACCACCGGCAATCAGGTGGGATTCGGAGTGAACATTGTGCTGGACGGCGCCGGCTTTCCGGTGATCAGCTATCAGGACTCGACAGCGAGCGACCTGAAGATACTGCACTGCGGGAACGCGAATTGCAGCGCGGGTAACTCTAATGTCGTGGGAGACCCGGCGAACGTTGGCAATTACACCAACCTCGAGCTCGACTCCATGGGGCGGCCCGTTGTCGCGTACCGTTCCAACTCCAGTCTACGCGTGCTCCACTGTGACGACGTCAACTGCGCTGCGGGCGGAGATAGCATCGAGACGCCCGTCGCAGACATTGGCCTACGCATGTCCATGGCGCTGAGCTCGGGGAATCCCGTGATTGCGTACATGACGTCGGCGCCCGGCTACGATCTGGCCGTCCTTCGCTGCAACGATGCGAACTGCGCCGCCGGCGGCGACAGCATTACCCGGCCTGACACTGCGGGCCTCACCGGCGATTTCAGCACGATTCGACTGCGCGGCGCGAACCCGGTCATCAGCTACACGTTTGCGCCACTCACGGGCATAGAGAGGCTGAAGTTGATGAACTGCGCCGACAGCGTCTGCACCGCCGACTTCGATGGCGACGGCTGTCCGGACGCCAACGAACAGCAGATGCATACCGGGAGCGAGCTGACGGGAGGCCGCCGCGATCGCAAGATACCGAACGACTACTTCAACCCGACCGGCGACGGGCAGAACCGCGTCGATGACGTCCTGGCTGTCGTCGACCAGTACTTCATGGACGACACGGATGGGATCCCCGGTCAGCCGCCGTACTCCCCGGGCTACGACCCCGACACGGACCGCACGCTTGCCGGACCGAATCCCTGGAACACAGGTGTTCCGAACGGCTTGCAGCGCGTCGATGACATCTTAAACGCGCTGAAGCAGTACTTCCACGACTGCGCGTAGGCAGTTAGCTTGTCAGCATGTCAGCTAGTCAGCTTCTCGCGGCAGTGCTTGCGCTCGTCATCATCGGCACAATCTTCACTACCGTCCTGCCCGTCGCTGCCGAAGCAGCCACGCCCGGCGACGTAAACAGCGCCGGACGAGTCAACAGCATCGACGCGCTCTTCCTCCTGTACTTTCGGGCCGGGTTCATCTGCCAGCTGCCGCCTCCCGACGAGACGTACTGCCCTCAGTCGGACCCGAAGTACATGCAGAGCGCGGACGTAAACGAAGACGGCATAGACAACGCGATTGACGCGATCTTCATCCTGCAGTACCACGCCGGCCTACTCGATCACCTTCCAGTCTAGATGCGCTCCACGCGCTATCATGCGGCGTCATGAGCGAAACGACAGCGAGCGAAACACAGCACGAACGTTGCGCCGCGTTTCGCGCGCTCCATGAGCGCCCAGGCGCGTTCGTGATCCCCAACCCATGGGACATAGGCAGCGCGCGCATTCTTGCCTCCTTCGGCTTCGAGGCGCTAGCGACAACGAGCGCCGGCTTCGCGTTCTCCATCGGCAAACGTGACAACACGCCGAGCCGTGACGAAACGATGGCTCACGTGCGCGACATTGTGAATGCGACAGACCTGCCGGTGAACGCCGATCTCGGCAACGCGTTCGGCGATGCGCCGGAGATTGTAGCCGAGACGTTCCGGCAGGCGATCGCGACCGGCCTGGCTGGTGCGTCCGTCGAGGACATGACGGGCCGCCGAGACGAGCTGATCTACGATCACGCGCTCGCCGTCGAGCGGGTGCGCGCGGCAGCCGATGCGTGCCATAGCGCTGGCGTTCCGTTCATGCTTACCGCGCGCGCGGAGAACTTCCTCGTCGGGCGGCGCGACCTGAATGACACGATCAAGCGCCTTGCAGGCGTACCAGGAAGCAGGCGCGGACGTGCTCTACGCGCCCGGTCTCACTACGCGCGAGGAGATCGCCGCAGTCATCTCATCGGTCGACCGGCCGGTGAACGTGATCGCCGGCCTGCCGGGCATGGACCTGAGCGTCGCGCAGCTTGCGGAGCTCGGCGTCAAGCGGATCAGCACCGGCAGCACGCTATCGCGCGCGGCAATCGGCGCGTTTGTAGAAGCCATCCGCGAGATCCGCGATCAGGGAACGTTCACGTTCGGGCCCGGTCTGATGAGCTTCGGCGAGATCAACGCGCTCTTCCGTCGCTAAGCGTTCGCTACTATGCGCGCAGATGAGTAGCGACAAGCCCTTCTTTATCGTTGCCGGTGCGGGGCGCTCCGGCACCAGCGCGGTCGCGCGCGTGCTGCATGAAAGCGGCGTGAGCATGGGGCGCGAGATGGCGGCCGCCTCCGAAGTGAATCCGGAGGGTTTCTACGAAGACCTGGACATCGTCGCGCTGAACGAGCGCATCCTGACCGATCTTGGCATGAACAACCCGTGGCGTCCCGAACGCTGGCCCTCGCGCGAGGCGGTGCGGAACGCGGGCGCGGCGTATCGAGACGAGATGTCGGCGCTGGCGCGCGATGGCGTCGATGGCTGGAAAGACCCGCGCTTCGCGATCACGCTAGAAGCGTGGCTCCCAGCGCTCGGATCCAAGCCGAAGGTGATCGTCTCCTTGCGCAGCCCGCAGGCGTACGCAAACTCCGCCACCCGCATCTACGGCCTGGTGAAACCCGCGCGCGCAATGCGCGAGTGGGCGCGCCACTATCGAAGGCTGCTCGCCGTTATCCGCCGCCACAATCTGAGCACAACCTGCGTGGAGTACGACACGCTGATTGAGCAGCCTGTGGAGGCAGTCGCCGGTCTGGCGCGGTTCGTCGGACGGCCGCTGGACGCATCATACGTAGTGCCGCGGTTGCGGCGCGAGTTTGCCCCGGTGCCGGAGACGTACCGAACGCTGTACGAGCGGGTAGCGACGCTTGCTGGGTCAAGGGTTGAGAATCAAGGGTCGAGCGCGCAGGCAGACGTCAGGCAAAGCGAAACGAGCGTCAAGCGTGAAGGGTCGAGGGCAAGGGTTGCAACACCAGGTTACGATCGCGTGGTCGGGAAGCTCGTCGAGCGGTTGGTACAAGCTAAGGACACGTGGGAGTCCGCTGTTCAGATGCCGTCGTTCGAACTGAACGACGACGCTCAAGCGGCGTGCGAGTCGTACAGCGCACTGCTGATCCGCGCACAGCATGAGGTAGCGGCGCTCGTGCCGCTCGCGAAGCGCGGACGGTCGCACACGGAGCTCGTACGCCGGATCAACATCGAACGGATGATTGCGGAGCTATCGCGCGCGGCGGCATCGAACGCGGATGAGCGTACGCGCGACGCGGCCATACGAGCGTGGCGGAGGTATGGACGAACGGTGATCGCGCTCTGCTGATCGCGCTCTAAGGAGCGCTGCTCCAGCGCTCAAGCGCGTCGAGCGCGCGCGCGAAGCGACCGGGCATGGCCGTCTGCCAGTCCCCGGGAAGCAGGATATCGATGGGCGAGCCCCGGTAGAAGATGCGGCGGTAGTACAGGATCGTCGTGAGCGGCAGCTGCACTTCGCTGGTCGCTTTGTCCATGCGCGCGCGCAGCGCCTCCACGACTTCGCTCGGCACGGCGTCCGGGGGATAGGTATCGCCCAGCATGATCAGCGCGTCAGTCTCGTCGAGTTGGCCAGCCCGCACCCACTGGTCGCGCGCTTCCGCAACGTCGCCTTCGGTCTTGTACCAGAGGCCCAGCGCAGTGAGAGCAGGTCCGAAGTCAGGATGCGTGCGCAACACGTCGTCAAGGAGCATGCGGGATTCGACCGCCGGTGCGTCCGATTTGATGAGCGCTTCGGCCAGCGTGACCTTCGCGCTGAAGTCAGCCGGGACATCTGCCACATACTGCTCACACGCGTCCATCGTCTGCTGGCGCGTGAACGTACCGGGGGGCGCCCCATGGTTCGACAGATCGAGAAGCGCGCACGCGTTGAAGATGAGCACGGAGCTACCGATGATCTCGGCGAAGTTACGTTGGCGGAACGTCGTGCCACGCCAGAATGGAGAGTCGGCCAGGTCGCCGTCGTAGAACAGAGCTGTTGCATAGCCAGCGATTGCATCGTCGTCCCAGCCGCTCTTCTCCAGGGCATTCGCCGCTGCCAGCAACACCGCAGGATCGCTGTTGGCGTAGCGAATCGCCTGCTTGGCCGCCGCGCGCGCTTCGTCAGGCTGTTCGATCTCCGCGTAGAGCAGCGCCAGATTCGTGTGGCCAATCGGGCTGCGTGGTTCTAGGTCCAAGCCCTTGTTGAGCTGCGCTATGGCGCCATTCACAGCGCTTGGTTGGTTCGTCTGTAGGTATTCCCTGGCGAGCACGCTGCCGTACTGAAAGCGATAGATAGCCATGCTTGGGTCCAGCTCGACGGCGCGCCGGGCCTGCTCGACCGACTGCGTCCAGCGATGCGCGTTCGCGTTGCCCAGCGAGTCGCTGTACTCGTAATGCGCTGCGTCCAGCCTGGCCCACGTGATCAGCAGCCCGGCCATCGCGATGGGGACGAACGCCCGCGCAGCGAACTGACTTGCCTGACGCAGATCGACTCGCCGCGGTCCCTCGGCAACACCTGCTTCTTCGTCTGCTTCGCGCGCGGCCAGCGCCGCGATAGCGCCAACAGCGGCCAGCATGGCGAGCGCCGTTTTTGCCTGGTTGGGCGCATCGACAAGGCTATGCATCGAGAACGCGAGCAATCCGCCAGTCGCGGCGATCAGCGACAGTTGAGTACTCGGCGAAGCGCGTCGCAGGCGGCTCAGCGTCATCCAACCGAACGTGCCACCCAGCGCGATCATGGCGACAGTGCCTGGAATCCCGGCATCAATCGCTGTTTGGAAGAAGCCGTTGTGGACGTGATAGTGGTAGCGTGGGTTCTTGCCGCTGTACTCCGGGTAGAGCAGGCCGAAAACGTCCGGCCCGGTGCCAAGTAGCGGATAGTCGCGGTAGATCTCCGCACCCGTCTCCAGCATGTCGATGCGGGGCGACGTCGAGTCGCGGAAGAGCCACTCCGGCCGCGACTCCCAACGCGACGCAAGAACAACGCCTGTACCAATGACGAACGCGATTCCCGCCACACTGACGAGGGCGATCAGCAGGCCGAGGTGGCTCCGTACGCCGGAACGCACCCAGGATGAGAACGCTTGGCCGCCGGGGAGGACCGCGATCATCAGTACGATGGTGAACGCGCTGCCGAGTAAGGCGCCGCTCCACGCGCCGCGAGACAGCGTGAAGAACAGCGCAAGCGCAACGACGGGCAGGCCAACGATGCCGAGCAGGCGCATCGGTGCGTCGCCGCGGCGGAAGACAGCAGCGACGAAAAACGGCAGTACCATCGCGAGCGCCATCGCGAGGATGTTCGGGTGGTCGCCTACATCGTTGACGCGCGGAACGGTCGGCGGGATATAGTCAGCGAACGTCAGATCGCCGTTCACAGCGCGCGTGAGGTCCAGGTACTCTCGGTAGACGTCGGCAACGCTCTGCAGCGCCCAGACCGCCCCGGTGAGCGCCGCCAGCATGACACCAATCTCCACCTGGCGCCGGCGGAAGAGCTGGCCATCGGACAGGACAAAGAACACCGAGACCGCCATCAGGATGATCAGCGTGCCCTCCAGGCTGACGCGCCAGTTGATCGAGGTCGCAGTTGCCAGGAGATACGCCCCGAGCGCGGCGACAACAGGGATGTCGAGCGTGCTGCCGCCCGGCAGCCTGCGCCGGATAACGAGCGAAACGAGGTATGGCGCGACGACGAGCGCGGTCACCAGGTGAAGCGTAATCGTCGCGCGGAAGGCTTCGAGAGCTATCGATGGCCAGAGCGCGATCAGGTAGTAGCCGACCCATGAGCCGACGACAGCGATCGCCGCAAGCGAGACAAGGGAACGGGCGATAGGGTCGAACCGGTCGCGCCAAACGTCTGCCCCCGCCGGCGCACCTATAGCTGCTGTCGGGTAAGACGCCGAAGGCGGTATCGCTTTAGCCATTCCTCACCCTGATATCCGCTCGCAGCGGCTTGAACCTAAACGTATCTGGCAACTGGACGCCGGTCAAACGTGCCCTCGACCGTCTATCTGCCAGACGGGTATCATATGCGCGCCCGAGGGCGGATAGCGAGAGGACGTACACACTATGACTACCCCCACAATCGAAGCGGCCGTGCAACAGATGGCGAGGCTGTTCGAAGGCCTCACGCTGAGCGAACAGAAGGCGTTGCTAGCCGCGCTCGAGCGGGCTGGCGCGGCCGTGTACCGTTCCTTAGCCGAAAACGAGAAGGACGAAATGCTTGCCATCGAGCTTCTTGAAGCGGCCCGCCGCGAGGAAGCGAACGCCGAGGTGCTAGAGAAGCACGCTTAGGACGTCAGTCAGCTGCCCGGCTGCCTTCCAAGCCAGCCGTCTGTATCGAAAGGCGTAGGAAACGCCTTAAGCCAAGCATCCGTTATCGGGCGAAGTTCGCCTTCGGCGATGTCGAGCAGGCCGAAGCAGCCGGATTTGAGTCCGCCCTCTTCCGGATGCCACAGACGTGAGGCAACCAGGCCATCAAGACCAAGGTACGTCGTTCGACCTGCCTTCGCCGGGCCGATCGGTTGGTGCGCATGTCCGAAGACGTGGAAGCTCGGTTGCAGCGCCTCCACTAGCTGCGATATCCGGCGAGAGCCGCCAATGTCACCACGATATCCCTGGCTACAGCCGTACGGCCCTTCGTGCGTCACGAGGACGTTTAGCGTTCCAGGGCCGCGATCCAGCAACGATTGATACGCAGCATCGTCAATACCAGGCGGACCCTCGAACTCCTCAACGCCACCAAGAAACGCTATCCGGGCGCCGGCAAGGTCGAGCACCGCGCCATCAGGGACGTAGCGGAGCAAGTCGAAGGGATCGATCGGAGCGGTCCGGCTAATGTCATCTACCGGTAGTCCCCGTAGCCAATCGAAGTCCTCATGGTTCCCCCGGACGAAGAGCATCGGGGTGCCCAGTTTGGTGCGTATGCTCTTGAGCGCTTCGTCCTGGTCGCTCGCACGTTCCATCAGGGGCGCGAGCTCGCCTTCAGCAGGATCGACCGCGAGGTATCGCCGCGTCGGCTCGTCCGCTCGTTCAAGGTCTGGATAGCCGAGGTCACCAACCTGGATGATCGCATCGAAGCCGTGACCGAGGCGGGCTTGCAGTTCCAGTAATGCGGCAAACGCGTGAAAGATACGCCCGTGCACGTCGCCTACGAACGCGATCAACGCGCCGCGCTCCGCACCACCAGCGCAACCCAGCCTTCCCGGCGACAGACACCAGCGACTCGTCCGCCCGCTGACTCGAGCGCGGCGCGACAGGACGCCTCTTGCTCCTCGATAATCCCACTCGCGATCAACACGCCGCCGCTCCCCAGCGCTTCGACAAGCTGCCCGGCCATCGACTGTAAGAGACGGCTACTCAGGTTGCCCAGCACGAAGTCGTACGCTCCCGACTGCGGCTCCGCGAACGGCCAGTCTTCACCTAACGAGCCCTTCGCCACGCGGACGACATCACCAACGCCGTTGCGGGCTGCGTTCTCCCCGGTCGCGCGGATGGCGAGCGGATCGATGTCGAGCGCGTCAATGTGCTGGGCGCCGAGACGTGCCGCAGCGATAGACAGGATGCCGGAGCCGCAACCGACGTCGAGCACCGTCGCGTCCGGCGGCAGCAGCTCCTCGATCGCTTCCAGGCAGAGCTGCGTCGTCGCGTGCTGGCCCGTCCCGAACGCCATCCCCGGATCGAGCTCAAGGAGCACGTCGTGCTTGCGCTCCCGGTGTGTTCGCCACGACGGCTTGATAACGATCGAGCGCCCGATGCGCATCGTGCGGAAGTGCTTCTTCCAGATCTCCGCCCAGGATGAGTCGTGTACTGCACGCGCGTGGAGCGGCCGTCGGATGCCATCGAGCGCACGCAACTCCCTTCGCAGTGTCGCGACTGCAGCTCGGCCCTCCGCGTCTGCGGGCAACCAGGCGCGCAGCCGGACAGGCGCTTCGGGATCGATACGAGCGCCGCCGTCTTCGTCGATAGGCTCCGCTTGCGGCTCAATGCTGACACCCGCGGGCGCGTGGCGTCGGAGAAGGTCGGCTGCCGCCTCTACCGCCTCAGCCTGGACGGCGAGCGACAGCTCCAGGTAATCCACGGGCTATCCCAGTGCGTCGCGGATGCGGCCCAGGATCCCCTTGTCGTCTTCCTCGTTGCCCGTGCCGAGCGACTCCGCGAGCTGACGGACCAGCTCCTTCTGCTCCGCCGACAGGTTCTTCGGCGTCATCACCTGCCCGCGCACCAGCAGGTCGCCGCGGCCGCCCCCGCGCAGGTGCGGTACACCCTTG
>JBKKBW010000552.1:0-4020 GCA_046713635.1 Dehalococcoidia bacterium | reverse complement strand
GCTCTGTCCTGTCCGAGCCTTGGACAGCGATCCGCGCGTCTGTAGCTGCGGGTTTCAACCCGCAGTGTCGCGATCTTCGCTACGGTGCGCGGACCGCTACTCGCCGAGCAGGAACTTCTCGACTTCTCTCACAAAGAGGGCCGGGGCCGTCAGCATCGCCGCATGACCCTGCCCCTCCAGCACGATGACGCGGCTGTCGGGCAGCACGCGGGAGAGGGCGGACGTCTCGCAGCGCTCGTCCGGCGTTTCGCTTCCCCTCAGGAGAAGCACAGGGATATTGAGGCCTTGGAAGAGTTCGGGCTCGGACCAGAAACGTTCAAAATCGCTCGGGTCTTGCAACGTCGCGTCTGCGTTATTGACCATGGTCGCAAAGAAAGGCGTTGGCTTGATCAGAGCGGCGGAGTCACCAAGGAACGATTCCACCACTGCGTCCCAGTCTCCGCGCGTTGCCGCCTCCTCAATCTGTGCGGCGACGGGAGCGGGAGTGAACTCTGGCCCCGGTGGTTCGTACAGGATGAGCTTCTTTACCCGGCGCGAGCTCATCGCTGCCAAGAGCGAACAGAACGAGCCGCCGGAGTGCGCGAGCAAGGAGACATCTCCGCCAACCGAGTTGATGACAGCCGCGACGTCTTGTCCTTCATCCTCGGTACTATGACCGGTGGTCTTGCTGCTCTCGCCGCGCCCGCGACGCTCCATCGCCACCACGGTAAAACGCTTCTCTAATGCCGGGCTCGCCAGTTGCCAGAAGTTGTGATGATCACTGAACGCGCCGTGCACGAGAACGAGCGTGGGACCGCTGCCTGCCTTCGTGTACGAGATAGTCGCGTCACCCGACTGCACCTTGAGCATGGCGGTCATCCTCCCCGCGTAATGCGTCGAACCGGCAGCTCGCGGCACCGAGACGCGCGGGCTGCCTACGGCTGCGCGGAGCGCTGCTCGTCGAGCTGCTCTTCGAGCATCACCTTGAACTGCGGGCTGATGCGCTCGCGGCGCTCGGGCATGCCTGCAACATCGAGGCGGTGCATGTACTCGTTCATCTGGCGGCGGAAGGCAGCCATCGTCATGTTCACGCCTTCGTCTTCGCTGCCGAGCTTGTAGCTGAACAGCACGCCCAACGACTGCCCGAAGTGCGGCGAGCCGCCCGCTACGCCGCCAGCGCTGCCGCCCTGAATCGCTGGCTCTGCGTAGTCGAGATAGCCGTGGATCTCTTCGCGCCGCCAGGGTTGCGTCTCCAGGATATACTTCAGGTGCATGACGCCAAACGCGACGTGGCGCGATTCGTCCTGAGCAGCGAGCCGGAACATGCGCTTCTCGGCGTCGCACGTTGAGATGAACTCACCCATGCGGAAGATCGACTGGACGAGGCCCTCGCCCTGCACGTGGAGGATCGATGACATCTCGGTGAAATCCTTCGCGTCCATGACGAAGCGAAGGCCCGCATTGCCACTGCTGAGGAGCAGCCCGCCGCCGTTGGCGAGCGCGCGCTTTCGGAAGACGTCCAGATGCCGCCCTTCGTCCATGACCTGCGACGCCAGGAAGAGCTTGACTTCGTAGTGGTCGTTGCTGATCTTGGGCAGCCATGAGCCGGGCACGTCGCCGGCGATGAATTCAACTTCGGTGAGGAACGTGCAGAACTGCGACATGGCGCGCTCGACGTTGTCCGGCAGAGGCCGCAGCGTCTCCCAGGGGATGTCGGTCGCCGACGACCACTGGCGCTGTACCGCTTCTTCGTAGAGGAGCGATGCGTTCTGCGACCAGGTGTCCGACTTGTCCTGGATGTAGTTGCGCATGCGTGGGACGGCATCTCGAGCAGCCGCGCCACGCGGCCGGAGCGTCCACGTTGTGCTCTCGTCTGGCGCCTCGCCGTACGAGCCGATGTTGATGTCATCGAGCGTGAGGCCGCGGCGTCCTGGCTTGGCGCGGATCCCCCACTCCGTTCCCGGCTCCATCCAGCTCAGGTCGAGGTCCGGCGCAGGCGTCTCCGTCCGGAGAATCTGCATCGTGTCCTGATCGACGGCCATGGGAGTCCTCCTTGGCAGGGGCGAACGTTTCTTCTATGTTGCGAGGATCGTATCCCAGCGTAGGAACGCTGTCAACGGAGCACGGTGACCACGCTCCCTCCCCGACCTCAGAGTCTGACGAGCTTTCGTGGGACGTATGCGCAGCTCAAGGGAGATTCTTCGCTCGCGCTCAGAATGACAAGACGCGGGCTCAACGTCCCGTCGGCTCAAATTGTCTGTCCGGCGACGAGAAGATCACGCACGCGCGCACCGCCGCGCTCCCGACGTTCGTCAGCCGGTGTGGCACATTGCGCGGCACGACGATCAGGTCGCCCGCCTTGAGGAGCGTTCTCTGGTCGCCGAGCGTATGCTCGACCTCGCCTTCAAGGACGTACACGATCTCTTCGCAGTTTGGGTGGACGTGCTCGACGTTGCCCTTGCCGGCGTCGAACGTCGCCAGGCCGATCGTCTGCTCCGCGCCCGGCGGATCGCCGTCGCGCACGGGCCAGTGCACGCTCCCGAAGTCTGTCGTTTCGGCCGCCGCACCGACGTTGCGCCGCACCTGTTGATCGATCGGCGGTACATCCATTGCGCTTATCCTACCGCCGGCGTCATGGACGCGGCCACTCGCGTTCAAAGAAGCGCAGGAGCTCTGTCTCCGCCCCTGCCGGGTACTCCACACCGAACGTCGCGCAGGCCGACCGCCCTACCCGCCCGAGCGTCCCGACGATTGCAAGATGGGCCTCGTATGCGCTGGCCGGGGATTTCTCGGCGCTCGCGCGTACGAGATCGGTCGAAAGGACGTCGATTTCGCGGTGTTCGTCGGCGGTTAACAGCCGCTCGCGACTGATGGAGTTTCGCGCGAAGGCGCGCACATCACGTTCGACCAACATGAGCGGCACGATCGTTCCGACGATGATCGACATCTCAGTGAACGCGAATGTCGCCCACTGCTCACGGCGCAGCAGCCGGACGGGCCACATACCACCCTGGAACGTCGCGCGTAGTATCGTGTCCACCTGGCGGGCAAGCGAAGCGGCGTCCGGCTGCCAACCGGTCTTTATCCGGGACGCCACGTCTGCCTTGTCGACAAGAACGCGCACGGCTGGACGTGGCGCGCCTCCGACCCTTGAGTCGGGCTCGACGAAGAAGTCGAGCTTCGCAGGTCCTGCTAAGAGGCAGGCGATCAGCCCGGGGAAGGGCTCCGCGTGGATCAGCACCTCGGCCGCTTGCGACACGAACGCGAGCTTGTCGAACGAATCGAAATCTTTGTCAGCGACTGCGACACCGAAGTCGATGTCTGAAAACAGGTCCTCGCTGCCGTCGGCCCGGCTGCCCTGCAGCCACGCGCCCACGATGCGCTCGTCCCGCCGCGCAGCATCCGCGAGCCGTTCGATGACCGCGTCGTGTCGCGCCGCGATCGGCTCGGCGTCCATGGTCTCGATCTGAGGATTGAAATCCTCAGCTAAAGCGTCCCCTTCGTACTCGGCGTTGTTCCGCCGCGGCGCGGCTCCAGCCGCGACGCAGCGCAGAGCGCCCGGCCGAGCGCTTTGAACGTCGCTTCCGCCTTGTGATGGTCGTTGACGCCGGCGAGCACGCGCGCGTAGAGGTTGAGCTTCGCCTCGCTGGCGAGCGACCAGAACATGTGGTTGAGCAGGTCGGCAGGCAGCTCGCCAATACGATCGCTCGTCCAAGCCACTTCGAGCACCGCGTAACCTCGGCCGGATAGATCGATCGCCACGGACGCGAGCGCTTCGTCGAGCGGCACGAGCGCGTCGGCCATGCGCACGAGGCCCGTTCGATCGCCGAGCGCCTGGTCAATCGCCTGGCCGAGCGCGAGTCCGATGTCTTCGACCGTGTGGTGCTCATCGATGTGGAGGTCACCCTTCGCTTCGAGCGTCAGATCGATGATGCCGTGCTTGCCGATCTGCGAGAGCAGGTGATCGAGCATCCCGATGCCGGTCGAAACGTTCGTCTCGCCCGTGCCGTCGAGATCGAGCGTCACGCTGATCTTCGTTTC
>JBKKBW010000551.1:0-6284 GCA_046713635.1 Dehalococcoidia bacterium | reverse complement strand
GTACTATGCGAGCCTCTCGGCCGGCGGAACAGAGCTCCACGTCACGAACGGCAGCGGTAGCGAGGCCATCGCGAAGCTCTCCGACGGCATCGCGCGCGATTGGGACCTCTCGCCGGACGGCAAGCGGATCGCGTATCTTGCGCCACGAGCGGCGGGCGGCTACGCAGCCGCCGTCCTCGATACAACGACCGGCCAGTCCGGCGAGGCGGACGGCGAGGCCGCATCGTCGGGCGGGCCCGAGTTCAGCCCGATCTGGGCGCCGGACGGCTCGCTGACAATTGGAAGGCTGGGCGAACGTCTCGATGGCGACGGCAGCGCGGCCGGAAGCGCCGCCGATGGCTTCGATGTGCCACTGTCCTGGTCGCCGGACGGCGCGCACCTGATCGTGCGCCACTTCGAAACCGCATCGACCGCCGAGCCCGGCCCGAGCTGGCTCTGGGCGATCGACTCAACCGGCCAGAGACACCGGCTCTCCGATATCAGCGACATCGTCATCGCGGGGTGGCTCACAGAGGCGCCGTGATCCGCGCGATCATCTTCCTAGCATTCGCAGGCGGGCTGGCAGCAGGCTTCCTGAGCGCAGCGGGTTCGCGGGCGCACGGCTGCGCGTTTCCAAGTGCACCCACCACGTACGAAGCGTCGCAGAACCGGCAGCCCTACTTGTTCGGCATCGAGTTCGCGGCGCACAACCAGCTCTTTCCTGGCGACTCGTACTTCGGGACCGCGAACATCGAAATCGGCCCGCGCAGCGACCGCCGCATCGCTGATTCGCCGTACATACCACCGACGATCATGAAGGCGAACGCCTGGATCGAAAGCTCGCTGTCGCAAGCCGCGAGCTCCGTTCCGTGGAACGCCGTTGGCCCTGCGCTGGTGTCGTTCGACTGCGGGCACGGCATCATGCAGATCACCACCGGCATGACGCAGCCGGCCGATGGCGGGCGCCCCTCCAAACAACAGGCGCTGGTCGCGACGCACTACGCGTACAACATCGCGCGCGGGGCAGTGATCCTGGCGGACAAGTGGAACGGCGCGCCAGAGTACCGGCCCGTTGCAGGAACAGACACCGACAGCGATCCGGCAATCACGGAGAACTGGTACTTCGCGGTGTGGAGCTACAACGGCTTCACCGGCCCGGGCGCGAACCGCAGCAACCATCCGCTCACGCCGGCGTACGCCGCCTGGCCCCGTACAGGCTTTAGCTGCGGCCCGGCGAACGACGGCTTCGGACATAGCTACGGAAGCTACCCATACCAGGAGATCGTCTTCGGCTGCGCCGCGCGGCCGCCAACGGTGAATGGTGACCGTGTCTGGGACGCACTGCCGATCTCGCTGCCCAACCTGAACGACTCGCGCTGGAGCGGCCCACTCAGCCTGGACAACTGGACGGCCTGCTCGCGCGATCTGAACTGCGGCGCGATGGACATCGTCTCGCCGCAGCCGACAGACACGGACGATACGCCGCGCCCGGCCGATGGCGGCCAGGCGTACCTGCTAGGCGCGCCGCAACTGCGGCTGAGCCGCGCAACCGTGCCCGAAGGATCGACGGAAGTAACGATCTCGAACGCGGGCAGCGGCATCTTGTCATGGCGAACGAACCCCGGCAAGTCGTGGGTGACGGTGAACAAGATCGCGGGCGTAGCGATCGCGGACGCTGTGTACTGCGCGCCAGGCTCGCCGTGCGAGCGGAGCCCGACGATCACGATCACCACGGGCGAGGTGCAAGGCGCTGGCTGGGTCGACATCGAATCGCTCACGACAGGCGAAACGCAGCGCATCTACGTTGCAACGTCGCGTTACGACGTGAACTGCGACGGGAGCACGAACACAGTCGACGCGCTGTTGCTTCTGCAGCTCACTGCCGGGCTGATCCCATCGCTCGGCTGCCAGCAGGCCGGCGACGCGAACGGTGATGGCACGCTCAACGCGCTGGACGCCGCGATCATCTTGCAGTTCGACGCCGGACTGTTGGTGTAGTCAAGCGGCCAACGCCCCGCCCGGAGCCCGCGCTCGAGCGACCCGCCCGCCATCACTTCCTTCGCGCTTGGGCGGTGGCTACTCGCTCGGTATCACGGGCAGCCTACCGACAAGGCCGGCAACGTACTGCAGCGTGAGCAACGAGTCGATCGCGTTGTCGCTGCGGTCGAGGTTGACATCCGCGAACTGTGGACAGCCTAGCCAGTCGACGAGGTCCGCTCCTTTTTGCAGCATGAGCGCCGCATCTACGCTGCTGACCAGCGAGCTGCAGTCGACATCTCCGGTTACGGGTTGGCCGCAGTTGATCACAACCTGGTCCGCGGCTGATCCTGTTTCGAACCAATGGCTGCCCGACCTCATGACGAGCTTCGTCTCGCCCTCTCCGTGAACGAGCGTAGCAGAGCCAGATCGTTGGCAGACAAAGTCGCTCTCACCGATCGCACCGATATGGGCAGACGTGACGCCACCAAGCGGGGCGGCGCAGCCTAAGGCGACGAAGTCCTCGTGGTAGTACGTGGCGGGAAAGCCGCAGTCAGGCCACGTGATGTCGCTCTTTCGTTCAGAGGAAACTGCCTGCAAATGCCAGGTACACGTCAAACGCTTCATAGCTAAGAACACCCGGCGGCAGCGCGTTCAGCGACACGACCACTTCGAAGCGATCTCCCGGCAACATCGAGCACGTGTTCTGGCCGCCCGTGCGCGTGCTGCAGTCGTTGATTCCATCCCCGTCAGTGTCTATCGCCAACGAGAAGTCGAGGCCCGTCTGGGGTGGTGCTGGCCGCGGCGTCGCTGTTTCGCAGCCTCCCGCTCCGCACGGCGTCGGCGGAGGCGGCGGCTTTACTTCTAGCGCTACAACGTCCACAGGCACCAGCGACGATCGGTACAGGCCAGCCTCGCCGTTACCGAGCTGACCAGCGGCGTTCGCGCCCCAACACTTCGCTCTGCCCGACTCGAGAAGAGCGCAATTGTGATGAGGACCCACCGCGAGCTGGGACAACGCCACTGCCAAGTCCAACAACGTCCACTGGCTCGCGACAAACACCACCGCACCGCCCACCATCACCCAGCTGGCCAAGCCCGTTATCTCCCCAACACTTAACGCCACCTGAGGATAGGCGAGCGCAGCCATGCGTTCCCGACACTCGAATCTCTTCGACGCCCGCCTGGAGCCCTGGTACGTCGGCAGCAGAGTTCCCGTATCCTTGACCCCAGCACGCTACCGTACTCTGATCCGTCAATGCACAGGTAAACTCTGAACCAGCAGCCACCTGAATAACGCCAGTGATGCCCGGTACTGCCGCAGGTGTATGCCGTGCCGTCGTCGTCCCGTCGCCAAGCTGTCCCGCGGCGTTATACCCCCAGCAATACACGGCGCCTTGCGTCGTCACGGCGCACGCGTGAAGCGCACCAATCGAGAGACCCACAGCGTTCTCGATTCCCTCTACCCGCTGTGGTTCCGGCTCGCAGAGATCATACGTGTCGCATCCGGACGAGGCAGGGCTTCCGAGCTGGCCGTACTCGTTGTCGCCCCAGCACTCAACCAGCCCTCCCTCAACAAGAGCACACGTATACCAAACACCGCCGCCGGCATCGAGGACCGGCCCCGACAACCCCTGAACGTCCACCGGCACGTTCGTACGCTCCATGTCTCGTTGCCCAAGCTCGGCGTGGCCGTTGTCGCCCCAGCACCAAAGACTTCCATCTTCCAGGACCGCACATGAATGCGATGTCCCCGGACCAAGCTTACGGACGACTCCATCGAGTTGAACCGGGGCCGACGGGAAGGCTTCATCGCGGGAACGTGATCCCACCGCGCGACCGTTTCCAAGTTGGCCGGCGCGATTGCTGCCCCAGCAACGCACCGCACCCGAGTCAGTGATAGCGCACGTGTGATCCTCGGCAGCCGCAACCGCAACCAACCCGCCCATTGGGTTCGCCGATGCGTCGCGCGAACTGGACGACGCGAGCAACACCGCCGCAGTCGCCGCCAGCAGAACACTACTCAGGAACAGAAGTTTCCAGGTTCGCATCGCACACCTCCTCGGCCGGATGCCACGCCCTTCGGACGGGTTCAACGCTACCACCAGTCCGGTAGCCTGTCAACGCGTCGCAGCTACGTTGGCGCTTCCGCGCTGAGCTTCGGCGCGCGTTCCGCCGGCATGTGATCGTACAGGTCGCCGATCAAGTCCGACTTGATGGTCGCGTACGCGTCGTCGTTCCACAGATTGCGCCACTGCAGTGGGTCAAGGGAGTGGTCATACAGCTCGCCCTCGTCGCCAATGTAGTCGATGTCGGTCTGCCAGCGAGGTCCCGGGATGCCCGTCGGCCTGCCGCGCGTCGAAGGTTCGTAGACCGTGCACGTGTAGCCGTCGCGATAGATCGAGCGGAGGTGGAAGCCCATCCCCGGAAACTGGCTGTCCCATTCCGTAATCATGCGCTCGTGGCCCGCGCCCGCCGACTTCGGGAGCGGCTTGCCCTGTACCCACTCCGGCACCGGCACGCCCGCCACCTCGCAGAACGTCGCCGCGAGATCGACCTGCCCGACAGGGTCATCGATCTCCGCCGACGCGACGCCTGCCGACGGCGCCGGACGCCAGATCATCGGGATGTGCATCAGCGCCTCGCAGTGGTACGGGCCCTTGAACAGCAGCCCGAAGTCGCCCTGCAGCTCGCCGTGGTCCGTCGTGAAGAACACGTCCGTGTCGTTTGTCCAGCCGCGCTCGTCGACGTGGCGTAGCACGCGCCCGCACGCTTCGTCGATCAGTTCGTTCTGGATGTAGGTCATCGCGTTCACTTCGCGCACCTGGTCGTGCGTCATCAGCTTCGGCACGAAGCGCGTCGGCCCGCCCTCGTAGTTGCGAAAGCGGCCTTCGTAGTACGCCAGCCAGTGCGCCGGCTTCTGCGAAAGTATCTCGATGCACTTGTCGACGCTGCCCGGATGTCCCTCAGGCAGGTCGAGCTCGCGCCAGTTCACACGCGACAACTCCGACTCCGGAGGGTCCCACGGGTGATGCGGATCGGGGAAGCTCATCCAGACAAACCAGTCTTCGTCCGGCGACAGCGAGTTAAGATACTCGATCGTCCGGTCCGCGACCCAGTCCGTATGGTAGTACTCGCGCGGTAGCGGGTTGAACTTCACTTCGGGCGCGTCCGTATCGCCGCCGCCCTCCTCGTTCAAGCCCTTGGCCGTGAAGAGCTGATAGAAGCCGGTCACGTAGCCCGGGTGGTTGTCCGCCAGCCAGCGGCCGTAGTGCCACAGCGGCTGCGGGCCGTGCATCGCCAGCTCCAGGTGCTCGAAGCCGCGATACGGCCCGGTCGACTTCTCGCGCGCCATCCGGTTCTCCAGCCAGCGACCGGCCAGGTCGAACGCGGGCTGGAAGTGCGCCTTGCCGAGCAGGGCCGTCCGATAGCCCGCGCGTTCGTGCAAGTACGCGGCGATGCTCGGCGCGTCCTCCGGCAGTGGCACGCCGTTCGCCACAACGCCGTGCGTGCGCACGTACTGCCCGGTGATCATGCTCGAACGCGCCGGCATGCAGACGACGTTCTGATTATTCGCGCGCATGTAGTTGATGCCGGACGCCGCGAGCGCGTCGGCCACCGGCGTCCGCGCGACCTTCCCGCCGTTGCACGCTAACGCGTCGTAGCGCTGCTGATCGGTCGTGATGAAGAGGATCTTGCGGCCCATCGACGCGCTACTCCTTGATGCGGAACTGCTCCGTGCAGGCGATCAGCCGGGAGTCGACCAGCGCCGACGTGCGGTGCTCGCCGGCCTTCTCGTACTCCTTGCTGGAGCCCATCTCCAGGAACGCCTTGCGCGACGGGTACTGCACAAGCAGCACCATGTCCCAGGCGTCCGCGTCGTCGTCGCCGATCACCACCGAGTCGCCGCGGCCGCGCCAGAGCAGCTTGATGCCGCGCTCGGCCATGATGTCGCGCATCTTCTCGCCGTACGTTTCGTACGAATCCGCGCCCGACTTGCCCGCGCCGTCACCGGCCGTCTTCGCGAACTTCAGCAGATTGAGCATCACCACAGGGCCGTCGGCGTCGCTTTCGGCCAGGCGTTTGATCTGCTCGCGGGCGGGTTTGATGTGAGGCATAGTGGGCTCCTTCGTTGCAGCTGCGAATCGCCCGCCATTGTACAGCACGCCTGCACGACGGCGGTGGCATGCTCGCGCCACACCTGCGCTAGCGCGTGTCATCTTGAGCCGCAAAAGCTATGTCATTACTACGGCGCCACGACCGCGCTACCGCCCTCGCCCCTGGCTGCCGCCTTCCCCTCTCCCCTGGGGAGGGGCGCTACCTAACAG
>JBKKBW010000550.1:0-1601 GCA_046713635.1 Dehalococcoidia bacterium | reverse complement strand
GGCCAGACCAAAGCCCAGCGGTATGGTGAGGATCGCCGCGGTGCGCAGCTCCGGGCTCGTTTCGACACCGATCGGCTCCAGTAGCCGGAGCGGGCTGAACGAAGCCAGAGCGTCGGGGAGATTGCCGACGGTGCCCAGAACAAAGAGCACGATACTGACGACCACCAGGCCGCCGAGCGCTGTTAAGCGCTCGCCCCAGCGCTTCATCAACGCTGGAGCAAGGCCAAGGCCCCCGAGAAGGCCGGCGGCGGAAGGAGCGAACACATAGACGGCGTTTGCCGGATCGACGTGCAACACCGAGACGACGTAGTGTGGTGCGAGCGTCTGCAGCACGACGTTGGCTATGCCGGAAAGCACGCCAACGAAGATCATCGTGCTGACTGCGGGCTGCCGGGCGAGCCAGCGAAGCGTCTCCATCACGCTGATCTTGGGCCGGACGAATCGGATGGGCTTATCAGGCTCGTCTCCACGCAGGTCGAGTACGCGCGTGCTTGCGAGTAGCAGCACTGCGCCCGAGACGTACATGACGGACTCGACTCCGAGCACGCGGACGAGGATGGGAGCCAGTATCGCGGTCCCGAACGCTGTACCGGCAAAAGACGCGAAGTAGACGAGCGACGCAGCCGACGAAAGTTGCTCATCGTTGGCGACGACGGCGAGCACCGCGGATTCCGTCGGGCCGGAGACCTGGCCGAGCGTGTTGACGGCGAAGATGAGCGCGAACACCGCCCAGAGATCGGTGCCGGCAAAGAAGGGAACGATGAAGCAGAAGGTTGCCTGAAGGATGTAGACGAAGCCCAGCGCGAACCGCTTTGGCAGCTCGTCCGCGACGGCGCCGCCGTACAGTCCTAGGAAGGCGGGCGGGATGAGTGCCGCCGTGCCGATGATCGCGAGATCCAGGCTGGAGCCGCCACTGCGCGCGCTGGCGACGAGGGCGCCGTACGCGAGCCCCTGCTGGCCGGCGTCCGACAGGAAGCGAGATGCCGCGACTTGTTGGAAGCGCGGGTCCTTCGCCACGGAGGTGTCGGGCAGGAAGAACCAGAAGAATCGAAAGACGTGATGCTGGCCGCGGTCGAGCAGGCTGTCAGCCTGGGCGTAGACGCCCTCGACGAACTGGCGGAGGATGGGCAGACGAGTCCAGGCCGGGATGTTCGTGTTAGGCGTGGGCATCCCTGTCAGTTTGGCCCGTCGATGCCCGTAGTGCTACTGCTTGGGATTGTCCTTTGGGCCATCCTTGGTGCGAGCTTGCGGCCACTGGAAGAGCGATTGATAGCGCTTGAGGATGTCGGTCCAGTTTCCGAGGAAGAGCTCGCCGGCGGAGGTGAGGGTGTAGGTCCGCTTCGCCGGCCCTGACTGCGACGTGTCCCAGAGTGATGAGACGAGCCCGGCTTTCTCGAGCTGGCGCAGGGTCCGATAAATGGTTCCGACATCGAAGGGAGGTAACCCGGCGTCCGCCAGCCGCTGAGCGAGCTGGTAGCCGTGGGCGTTCCAATCGCGCAGGAGGCCAAGCAGGCTAGTCGCGAGCAGATCGCCGTGAAGGCGGGGCTCGCGGCTGGCTCCTGACTCCTTTCCCTTCTCGTTAGTCGCAGGCATCAGATTCA
>JBKKBW010000549.1:0-7684 GCA_046713635.1 Dehalococcoidia bacterium | reverse complement strand
CTTCCACACCATCCATGGCCGTGCACCTGCGATAGCAACCGGCCTTAAGGCGGCTAGGCCCGAACTCAGCGTTTGGGTGATCACCGGCGACGGCGATGGCCTCAGCATTGGCGGCAACCACTTGCTGCACGTGATGCGACGAAATGTGGATCTGGTCATCGTTCTCTTCAACAATCGAATCTATGGTCTCACCAAGGGCCAGTACTCACCCACGTCCGAGTTGGGCAAGATAACAAAGACCTCTCCCCTTGGCACGATAGACTACCCCGTGAACCCACTCTCGTTTGCGATAGGCGCAGGGGCAACCTTCATTGCGCGAACGCTCGATAACGACACAAAGCATCTCGTCGATACGCTCGATAGGGCCGCGAAACATCACGGCACATCGTTCGTGGAGGTGTATCAAAACTGTCTGGTATATAACGACCAGGCCTTCAGCGGTTTCGCTGACAAGTCCGTGCGTCCCGATCGCACGATCCAGCTCGAGCATGGCAAGCCCTTGATCTTCGGGAAGGAACAGAATCGCGCGATTAGACTGAATGGCACCCGGCCAGAAGTTGTAGACCTGGGCCTGGGTCAGGAGAGCGAGTTACTCGTTCACGACGAACGCCGTGACGACCCGACGATGGCATTCATCCTGGCGCAGATGGAGCATCCAGAGTTTCCTGTACCACTCGGCGTCTTCCGCGCCGTCGAACGTCCAACGTATGAAAAGCTCATGGAGCGCCAGGTACAGGAAGCAATCACACGTCAGGGAGCAGGGAGTCTAGAGGCACTGTTTGCCGAGGGCGACACGTGGACGGTCGAAGAGTAGCCCGCCATGATCATCTGTCCCCACTGCAAAGCTGAGAACATCCAAGGTGCGGACTTCTGTGAACGGTGCGGCCATGACCTTCACACCCTGGATCATCCAAGCGTCGAAGATGAGTTCACAGAACACCTCCTGAATGATCGCCTCCATGATCTACAACCGAGAGAGGTGCCGTTCGTCAGTCCGCGCGATCCCGTAGCGTTTGCCATCCACAAGATGCAGTCACTAGGCGCAGGATGCGCGCTGGTGAAGATCGGCGATCAGGTCGTCGGCATAGTTACCGAACGCGATGTGCTCTTGAAGTCAGCCGGCGAGCGTCTCGATCTGAACGCGATCACGGTCGCGCAGACCATGACGCCGGATCCCGTAATTCTACGTGGTGATGACACGCTGGCGGTTGCGCTCCACAAGATGTCTGTCGGAGAGTTTCGCCACATTCCGCTGCTAATCGACGGGACCGTAACACACGTCGTCTCGATCCGTGACGTATTCAGACACGTGAGCGCCTTCATCCACGCCGCACCAGCTCGGGCGTAAAAACAGGCATCTGGAGAGCGAAAAGGCCTGCCATTTGGCAGGCCTTACGATTCAATGGCGACCCCGAGCGGATTCGAACCGCCGATCTCCGCCTTGACAGGGCGGCGTGTTTGGCCACTACACCACGGGGCCAGTCAAGAGATTGTAGCACGTTCCGTTAGTCCGCCCTAATCTCGTAGCGAACGCCGTGGCCATCGGCTATGATTGGCCATCATGGACCCGAACGGCAAGGTAGCCATCGTTACGGGCGGCGGTTCCGGCATCGGACTCGCAACAGCAACGCTGCTCGCCGCGAATGGTGCTCGCGTTGCAATCGCGGATATCGACGCCGCAGCAGCGCAAGAAGCCGCTGTTAAGATTGGCGGCCAGACGCGACCTCTCCAGATCGATGTCACGAAGCGAACCCAAGTCCAGTACGCGCTTGACTATGCTGCGGCGGAGTTCGGCCGCGTAGACATCATGTTCAACAATGCAGGTATCACTGAGCGTGGCGAGGACCTCTTCTCGAAGAACGCCCAGAAGTGGGAACAAGTCTTAGACGTCGATCTTCGAGCCGTTATCCTTGGGACGCAGCTTGCTGTTCAGCAGATGCGCAAGCAAGGGGGTGGCGGAGTAATAGTCAACACCGCGTCCATGGCCGGCCTGGATCCGCGAGGCGCAGCTCCTGTCTACTCCGCAGCTAAGGCAGGCGTTGTGCAGTTCACTCGCACCCTCGGTCATCTCGCGTCCGAAGGCATTCGCGTCAATGCCATCTGCCCCAGCTTTACCGACACGCCGATGGTGCGCGCCGGCGGCGCCCAGGCAATTGAAGCTGTAACGAAGCTGGTCGGAGGTATTCTCGACCCACAGCTTATTGCAGAAGGTGTGTTGCAGCTCGTGCGTGACGATTCACGTGCCGGCGCTGTAATGCGCGCGACGGTCAGCAGAGGGCTAGACTTCGCTTTCGAGCGACGCTAGGAGGAAGTATGGCAGGACGTTGGGACACTATGCTCGTCAATGGAACGGACATGCGCTGCTATGTCGCCGAACCAAGCACGCCTGGGACGTTCCCGGCGGTAATCGTCATTCAGCACGCCGGTGGCGTCGACGAATTCGTGCGCGGTATGACAGACAGAGTTGGTGAAGCCGGCTTCGTTGGCATTGCCCCAGACCTCTATCATCGCGAAGATCGCAACACCGGCGATGATCCGCTGACGCGCATGAGTCATCTGCGCGATGCTAGTATCATCACCGACGTTAATGCTGCCATCGACCATGCACAAACGTTACCCAACGTGCGCAGCGAAAGCGTAGGCATCACCGGCTTCTGCATGGGAGGGCGTGTCGCGTATCTCATGGCGACGCAGCGCCCCGAACTAAGGGCCACAGTCGTTTTCTACGGTGGAAACATCATGCAACCATGGGGCGAAGGCCTCGCTCCGTTTGACCTGACCGAACGCATTCGTTCCCCAATGTTGGGTCTGTTCGGAGCAGAAGATGGCAATCCGAGCCCGGAAGACGTTGCGAAACTAGACGCGGAACTGACGCGGCTGGACAAGGCGCACGAGTTCCACTCCTACGCCGGCGCCGGCCACGGATTCATGGGCGCAGGACGGCCTAGTCATAGGGAGGACGCGGCGATCGATGCTTGGGCGAGGTGCATCGCCTGGTTTGACAAGTATCTCAACACATGACCGACGTTATCGGGCCAGGAACCCTGAAACTGGTCTGGGCGTCGTCCCCTAACCGTTCACTCAGTCGCTTGGTCAGCGCGGAGCTGGCCTCGCGTGAGGCCGCCAGCGACATATGCCCGCTCGACAAGAGTAGCCTTCTCGTTCATACCAACGCAGACCCGTCCGAGGTGCGGGACTGGCTCGCCGCGCTTCTCACAGAAGGTGAGTCTCTACTCGTTATTGAGTTCGAACGTTGGTCGAGCTACGGGCGCGGCGTCGACCGCCGATGGCTGCTGCGTCGCGGCCACTAAGACTGACCCTTTTGCGGTCCGGGATGCAGCGCACCTTCAATCCCGTGGACCCAGCGGTCATCTGAGATATCACGCAACTCCCCGTCTTCTAACCATAGGACGCGGTCAGCCAGCTCCCTGATGCGCAGGTCGTGTGTGACCGCGATGACGGTCTTGCTCAACTCTTTCGCGATGGAGCGGAGCAGCTGCATGATCTCGAGGCCCCGACGCGAATCGAGGTTTGCGGTAGGTTCGTCGGCGAGGATCATGTCCGGATTGTTGGCTATCGCCCGCGCGATGGCGACGCGCTGCTTCTGGCCGCCGCTCAGGGCTTTCGGCAAGTTTCTTGCGCGGTCCTCGACTCCAACCACCGCCAGCAGCTCGCGCGCCCGCTCCAGAGCGATCCGCCCCGTGATTCCCCGCGCTGACATGACGAGCTCGACGTTCTGAAGGGCGGACAGAGCATCGAGCAGCTGGAAGTTCTGGAACACGAATCCGATCTTCTCGTGCCGGATACGGGGTAACTCGCTTTCGTTAAGGGCAGTTATGTCGATACCTGAAACGAGGACGCGCCCGCTCGTCGGGCGCATCAGCGCGCCGGCGATGGTGAGAAAGGTTGTCTTCCCAGCGCCGGATGGCCCCATCACAACGATGACCTCACGCTGGCCGGCGCTAAGCGTCACGCTGTTGAGCGCGTGCACGCTCAGATCGCCTGTACTGTAGACCTTCGTGACATCGATGAACTCGAGAACGTTAGTGTGCTTCGCCATGGTTAGCCACTGAAGACCGCGACTGGATCCACGTTCGCAATTCGCCTCACGGGCAGAATCGACGCAAGAACGCTCATGAGAAGTGTTGCGGCTAGAACGAGACCAATGTCGATAAAGCGAATCAGCGTGACAAACTGCGGCACGTAGTCCGAAACGAAGCTCGCCGCAATCGCTGTCAGTGCCGTGCCGACCAAAAAGCCAAGGACGCCTGTGGCCAGACTTTGCTCCAGGACAAGACGGAACAGGTAGCGATTCGTAAAACCGAGCGCCTTGAGGATGCCAAACTCCCGCTGCTTCTCAACCACGGCGTTATAGATCGTGAGCCCCGTGATGGCCGCGCCGACGACAAACGCAAGCGCGAGAATTATGAACAAGATCGGGACGATGTTGCGCATGATACGATCCCGAGTAGCGGCAGCGAAATCCCCCTTCGGAAAGGCCCTAACGCCCTTCACTTGCTGTTCCGCAGCGGCAGCTACCGTCGTCGCGTCCGAGCCGTCCTCAACGTGAAGCAGATAGAACGTGCTTAGTCCGTCCATGCTCAGAAAGTCGCGAGCAGTCTCTAGCGACACAAATCCGACCTGGCTAAAGATGAGATTGCCACCGGTCGAGATGCCAACAATGGTCAGCTCGTTATCCCCAAACCCCATCTTGTCGCCGACATCAACGCCTGCCTTTTTCTTGAACGCAGTATCGACGATGATCTCGTCAATTCCTGGAGTGTCTTTGCCTTTAGCGATACCGAGCGGTCCCCCTGCTCCACGTATGTCGTAACCAACGAGATGCAGGCCCTGCGGTTCGCCGTCAACCTCCAACTCCATTGGCCGCACAATGAGGGAATCGACATCGGTCACGCCGTCGACTGCTCCGAGCTGCGTCTCGATATCTTCGGGTAGGATTGAAGCAGCCGCGAGGAAGTCAGCGGTGCCTTCGCTGGCAACCCATATGTCGGCGTCGACCCGCTCGACGAAGCGCCCGACGTTTAGCCTCCAGCCCTGGAAGAGGCTGAGGAGGAACGTCATCAGGAAGACGGCGAGGGCGATCCCACCGACGGAGATCGCGAAGCGCGCCTTCTCGGCTGCCATATTGCGTCGCGAAACAACCGTGATGAGGCTGTTGATCAAGAGAGCGCACCCTTTCCAAGCGCTTCGCGGCCCACGTAGGGTTGGAGCGCGGCAGGCACCCGTACCGATCCGTCTTCTTGCTGATGTACCTCCAGAAATGGCACGAGGATGCGTGGTGTAGCGATCGCAGTGTTATTGAGCGTAAACGCGTGCCGTACCCTTGCGTCCCCGTCTCGATAACGGAGGTCGGCGCGGCGGGCCTGCCAATCGTAGAATTCAGAGACCGTGTGTGTTTCGCGGTACTGGGCCTGGCTAGGGAACCAGCTCTCGATGTCCCAGGCACGCACCTTTCCCATGCCCATCTCGCCCGTCGAGAGCTTCACGACGCGATACGGCAGCTCGAGCGCTTGCAGAAGAGATTCGGCGTTTGTCAAAAGCGTATCGAACCAGCGAGCCGATTCTTCTTCATTTGCCGCACACATGACGTATTGCTCTACCTTGTAGAACTGGTGCACGCGGATCAGGCCACGCACATCACGCCCGGCCGCTCCGGCCTCTCGGCGAAAACAAGGTGAGAATCCGCAGTACTGCTTCGGTAACTCGGCAGCGGATAGAATCTCGCCGCTGTGCAAGGAGTTGAGCCCGACCTCCGCCGTGCCGGACAAGAACAGATCGTCCTGGACCTGATACGCATCTTCCTTACCAATGGGAAAGTGTCCCGTGCCGACGAACGCGGCCTCCCGGGCGAGCGACGGCATGTGGATGAGCGTGAAGCCGCGCGCCACTACGGCGTCGCTAGCGAAGCGCCAGAGCGCCGCCTCGAGCTGCGCGGCTTCGTGCTTCAGCGCGTATGAGCGTGAACCGGCGATCTTGCCAGCTCGTTCGGCGTCTCCCCAATCGTGCAGCTCGAGGAGGTCGAGATGGTCCCGCGGTGCGAACGAAAACTGGGGCGGTTCGCCCCAGCGCCGGACTTCAACGTTGGACGCTTCGTCCGGTCCCACCGGTTCGTCTGACCCCGGGATGTTCGGTACTCGGAGTAGTAGTTGATCGAGCTGTTCCTGCCGTTCACGCAGTGCAGGCTCGAGATCCTTCAGTTGAACGCCGATTTGCTTGCTCTTGACGATAACCTCGGCCCGCTCGGGATCAGGCGTCGAGGGGATCTGTTTCGAGAGAACGTTGCGGTCGTGACGGAGCTGCTCCACCTCTAGGATGAGCTTCTTCGTCTCGCTGTGCGCCGATAGGAGTTCATCCAGATTGAGATCTACGCCCTTCACCTCGATCGCGTTTCGTACGACATCAGGGTTCGCGACGATAAAGTCCATGTCCAGCACAGGCGTACCGCTCCTAGGGCCCTTGGGCCTTCGCTAAATGCTCCTGATTGTCGGAGCCCAGCGCTATGGTTTCGTCGGCAGCTTGAGCTGCATCGCGACAAGTCGATCACGAAGGCGGTCAGGCGCAACGCGGCGGATGATGCTCTGGATCGTCGCGTCGAAGCCAACAATGTAGCGCGTTCGCGGCCGGGACGATGTAAGGGCGTGCTCAACGACTTTCGCGACCCGGTCGGCAGGGATGCCTGCGCTCTCGAACTTCTGCGCCGCATCCTTCAACGCGCGGAACGCCTCGCCATACCGCATCGTCGCGTCTTCGGGCATGTTTCGTTCATACTCGGCCGCATCGTTCATGCCCTTTTCCCAGATTTTCGTTGCGATGGAACCTGGCTCGACGAGCGAGACGCTGATGCCCCAGGGCCGAAGCTCCTGCCGCAGGCTGTCGCTGAGAGCCTCCATGGCGTGCTTCGACGCGCAGTAGGGGCCAAGAAACGGGGTGGCCATCTTACCCGCGATCGAGCCGATGAACACAATACGCCCATGACCGGCGCGGATCAACTCCAGAAACGACCGCGTTACGGCGATCTGGCCGATGACGTTCACTTCGAGCTGTTTGCGCAGGTCGTCCGATGTGAGGTACTCCAGCGGGCCGTTGACACTCACCCCGGCGTTATTGACGATACCCTGAAGGCCTGCTGCCCCAACCGTATCGCCAATTGTCTTGGCAGCAACATCGATCTGCTGCTGATCCGTGACGTCAATCGTAATTGGTGTGAGCCGGTCCGACGCCTGCGTGCGCAGTCGGTCGGCGTCAGACTCCTTGCGGACACCAGCAAACACTCGCCAGCCATCACTGTCGAGACGAAGCGCGCAGGCCTCGCCGATACCTGTCGAGGCGCCTGTCACCATGACCGTTCGAATTCCGCCGCCTTGTTGCGCCATTATGAGCCTCCCGAATTCAGGTGAACGAAATTAGCAGATTCGCTCGGTAGAAAGACGCACCTCTGTGGATACGGATGATCACCGTGCACGAGACTGTTAGGACGATGGTACAACATACGCCAGCAGATTCTACCGCGAAATGTCACTTTGGCGCGTACTGCCGCGCAGTATGTTCCCTCCGTCCCCGGCCATGCCTAGTTCATGAGGGCAAGCTTAGCGTTGGCGGCGCGAAGGCGCTCGCAAAGTGTGACCATGACCTTCTTTCGCAGCTCGGGCACTTCGTCTAGCAA
>JBKKBW010000548.1:0-6449 GCA_046713635.1 Dehalococcoidia bacterium | reverse complement strand
TCCTCCACCGGAGCGTCGTGCCAGTCCGCGCCCGGCGCTAGGTCCGCGGCGGCGATCATGGCTGCGATCTCAATTTGCAGCGGGTCAGTGTCCTGGAACTCATCGATGAGCAGGTGGGTGAACCGCTGGCGCACAGCTCGTCGAACGGTATCGTCGTTGCGTAGCAGATCTCGCGCCTGCACCAGCAAGTCATGGAACTCCAGCCGCCCCTGACGCTGGCGTTCCTTCGCATAGTCGAGAATAAAGCGGCGTAGTCTCGCAAGCAGAGACGGTAGCACCGCAGCGCGAGCGTCCATCAGCATCGCCGTCCGAATGCCTTCGGCCTCCTTCAGTTCATCGCGGATGTCAGCTGGCTTCACTCTGAGCCAGTTCGGTCCTTGCCCGCGCGAGAAGTTCACCGAGCGCCACGAAAGTACTTGAAGCTTGTCCAGATCAGATGTCGCGGCCGCGAGCCGCTCGCGATAGGCTAGGACTCTGGTGAGATGGCCGTACAGCAAGTCTTCATGGTTCGTGCACGATCCTATGTGCGCGCAGGCGTGATCGAGCCGCGCGATGAACGCGCTCAGATCGATCGGCGGGATCGGTTCGCCCTCGATCTCGATGTTCTCCAATCGGTCCCAGTGTTCGTGGAACTGACGCGCAACATCCTTCAGGCCATCTTGCTGTAACCCCAAAGCGAATGCTCGCAACAGCACGTCCTCTAGAGCAGGATCATCCAGCAGCTCGTCGAAGAAGTCTCGCCAGCGTTCTTCAAACGCGATCGACGACCGTATCTCGTCCTGCACCTCGACGATCGGCGGAAGCCCCGCCTCGAGCGGATGATCTGTCAGCAACCGCTGGGCGAACGCGTGGAGCGTTTCGATCGCGGCGGCGTCGATCTGTTCGATTGCTGCCAGACAGCGATCGCGGTGAGGCGCCTCCAAGGTTTCGTTTTGTGCTTCTTCTTCAAGCCGAATTCGGACGCGGTCCCGCAGCTCCGCAGCAGCCGATTCCGTAAACGTGATCGCGGCGATGTTGCGCAGCTCCGTATGTCCTGACGATACGAGCGCCACCAGCCGCTCGATCAGCTCGCGCGTCTTGCCTGTTCCCGCGCCTGCTTCGACGAACAGTGTCGAAACGAGATCTGTCCGAATGCGTGTCCGAGCATCGTTGTCCGTAAAGGCCTCCGCGACGGTCATTCTCCGGCCTCGGCAAGCGTCACGTACTCCCGCATCTCGTCTGCGTTGCGCTTACGGTCCCATACGCGGCCTCGATCACTGGGGCAGACGCGGTTGTAAGCACAGTACGTGCAATTGTCCCACCCGTCTTGGCTTCGGCCGCCTGGGCGCGCGGGAAACACGCCGTCCTCCACGCCGCGGCTAATCGTCCCCAGTACTTCACGAAAGCGTTCCAGCGAACGGCCGTCCATCTCGCCACCCTTGCGTTCGTACGACGCTCGTTCTGTCACGAACCAGTAGTACGCGGAGATATCCTGGCTGCCGTAACGCTGTTTCGCGGCCAAGGCGTAGATCGGAAGCTGCAACGACGTGCCGCGCTGTACGATGTCCTTGCGGAGGTCCTTGTAGCCATAGGTCGAGCCGCTCTTGTAATCGATCACCAGCAGCCGCGAACCGTCTGGCGAGCGATCAACGCGATCGATCCTCCCGCGAAACGCGATCGTGCGCCCGCCAAGCTCCACGATGATCGGCTGGTCGTCGCCCATGCCAAACGAGAGCTCGACCGCCTCCGGCAGCACGCCGAACTCCTGCCGCATGTTCTCATCGGCGTCGAGAAAGCCCTGCAGGTCGCGCAGGATGCGCGCGTGCTCCAGCTTCCAGAGGATCGGCTTGCCGGTCAGGCCTGCCGCTTCGGCTTCCGCGCATAGCTCCTCGCCGATAGCCAGAAGCTGCGCTCGCTCCGCGCTCGACCATGGCTGCGGCGGGCTCGTTCGCGCCGGCGCCTCCGTCACGAAACGCTCCAGCGCCTTGTGTAGCAGGTTGCCCCGTTCGATAGCGCTCAGCGTCAGTGTGTCCTCCGGTGCAGATGTCTCCGCGACGTAGAGTACCCGTCCCAGGAAGAAGCGAAACGGGCATGTTGCCCAGTCCTGGAGCGCAGTCGGCGAAACAACGCGCCTTGTCGGCGCCAGCTCACCGATTGGCCCGACGAGCCCGTCCCAGCGGCTCAGACGCGCGCTCTGCCGCTCCTTGCCCGCTAGCAGCCCATCACGCAACGCTGGCTGCTCCTCGACCAGGTAGTGCTCGGTCACCAGGCGCGCTCGCGGCCAGCTAAGCAGGCTCCGCAGATCGTACTCTTGCTCGGACGCCGCTTCCTTGCCGTCTTCCAACGCCGCCTGAAACGATGCCACGGTCGAAAACCAGGGCCGGACGAGCTTCTGCATGTCAGCGCTAAAGACCTGCTTGCCTTCCAACCGGGACGCTGTCTCCAACAACCACGACGCCGGTAGCTTGCCGCGCTGTCCGCGCAGGTCGGCGCGAGGGTAGATCAAGATGCGCTCCGGCGCGCACGCCAGTGCGGCAAGATACGCGCGCCGCTCCTCAGCCGCGCGCCGCGATCGCAACGGGACGTCCTCGCCGCCTGCGACGCGTTCGCGGTCGGGTAGCAGTGGGTCATCGCGCGATCGGGCGGGTAATGCGCCCTCTGCCATTCCAATCATGATCACCAAGTCGAAGTCCGTGCCCATGGCATCGCTGATCCGCCCGATGAACACGCCGTCTCCGAACCGCCCGACGCGCGCCGCCGGACGTTCCAGCTCCCGTTCGAGCGCGCGCCGGAACGTCGATTCATTCGTCACCTTCCGCACATTGTCGAGCGCCGATAGTGACTCGAGCGCTTCCTCGACCGTCCGGTGCGCCTGTAGCTCCTCGTCCGGCCAGTCCTCGTGGTGGCCCTCACCGCCCAGATAGCGCGCGAGCAACTCGCGGCCCCACGCGCCAAATTCCGCCCACGTGCCAAGCGATCGCGCATCCACGCGCTTGGTGAGCTCGTCGATGAACGCTGCCAGACGTTCGACCTGTTCGATGTCGCGCTCGATCCGCTCGAGCCGCCCAACCTGCGTATCGTCGCTATTCTTGACGTAGTCGAACTGCTCTCGCAGTGTTCGCGTGTACCGTTCTAGCCGCTCGTGCCACTGCGCCCGCCCGCGCACCACGCCCGCGTTGCGCGAGATCGTGTCCCATCGATGTCCCGGCACGGGCCGCCCGTTCTCCTCTCGGAGCACCGGCGCTGCGCTCAGCCAGTCCATCACCGCGTCGCGCCGGAAGTCCGCTTCGCGCAAACGCAGCAGGCCCAGCAGTGTTCGCCCGGAGAGCGTCTGCGCCAGCGTCTTGACCGCAGGGCCGTTGTGGGGGACGCCCGCCGCGCGAAATTGCTCGTGCGCCAGGAGCGCATACGGCTGAATCAGCGGGTACAGCACAGCGATTCGATGCAGCGGTGTCCCATCCGCGAGGCGTACCATGATCAGCCGGATCGCAGCGCGTATCTCCTCCTCGGCGTCGGTCACCGCAACGATGCTGTTGCCTGCGGGGGCTTCGCTCGGCGCCGTCTCGTCCGCGGCGCCCAACCGAATCGCCAGCGATTCCACGACCTGGCGCGTCAGTGCGTCGGCCGCCGCATCGCCCGCTACTCCCACGACAGCGCTTAGCCCGTGCGCCGCTGCCAGCGCATCGAGCAGCGCGTGCTCGGACGGCGAAAGCCTTCTCGGCAAGTAGAGCACGACGTGCCCGACGTCGCGCAGGGCAGATGCCCCGCTCGATACGGCCAAGGCCGCCGCGTCGGCCAGCTCTTGTTCGTCGTAGTACGCCGCCGTGCGCTGACGAAACGCCCGATACAGCCGCACGACGTGCGCGGCGCGCAGACCACTGGCGCCGATCGCATCGAGCGCGTTGTCGTCCGCGTTGCGCAGGTCGCGGAACGTTGAGTCGAGGCTACGCTCCGTGGCCGGGTGGTCCGCTACATCGCGGAAGATGTCGCCGGGATCTTCCGTCAACACCGCTCGTACAGCTTCGCTCCGTACCGGCGTAGTCAGTGGCTTGCGACCTTGCGCAGCCAACAGCGGCGCGCCCAGCAGCTCCGCGATCCGCGGCAGGACATAGAAACGCACGTTGACCAAGCCGCGCTCGTGCTCAGCGGCGAGCTTGCGTCGCAGCGACAGGCCCGCGTAGTTCGATGGCACGGCGACTGTCACTGGCGCGAGCGCGTCGTCGCCCTTCGCACGTTCTATTGCGCTGCGGAGCGCCGCGATGGCCTCCGGTCCGTACGGGACGACCTGCAAAGAAGACACGCTCGCTTGCTGTGCCCCTATTTGGCCGGGAGCGCCGGAATGCCAAGCTCCGCCAGCTGGTCCGACAGCTTGTCGCCTTCGTGTACGCGGAAGTGGATCGCCCTCATGCCGACCTTGCGCGCCGCATCGACGTTGCGGTCCAAGTCGTCGATGAACACGCACTCCTCCGGCGGCAGGTTCAGCCGCACCGCCGCGAGACGATAGATACGCTCGTCCGGCTTCGCCAGCCCGACGACTGCGGAAGAAATGATGTCGTCGAACAAATGATGCAGCTTCAGCGTGTGCTCGATGCGCTCTTCCAGCGTCAGGTCGGCGTTGCTCAGGATCGAGATCTTGTACGGCGGCCGGAGCGCCTTGATCAGCGCGATGTTCTCATCGATCAGGCCCCAGGACTGGCGCCACTCCTCGTGCAGGTACGGAAGCTTCTTCCCGGCCGCCTCTTCGAGCCGCTCGTGCGCTGACTCCCGCCACTCCTCGATATTGCCCGTGCCCAGCTCGACGGCGCGCCAGTCGTCCGCGTCGTAGAGCGTCTTGAGCAGCGTGTTGCGCTCCAGCTCATGCTTCTTCTCCAGATCGCGCGCCACGTCCCAGCGCATGTTGCTGATTACGCCGCCAAAGTCAAAAATGAGCGCTCGTATCGTCACGTTGGGTGGGCCTCCAGCCTGCCCATAGTAGCGGCAGGGGAGCCGGCGGGACAACGATAAGGTGTCGAGCGGGCGGCCTGTCGTGCTACCTTTGGCGCGTATCTACGGTTTGTAGCCGAGGCTTTCCAGCCTCGGTGCACTTGTCCAACAGAAAGAGGGACGTTATGTCGCACTACAGTGAGCTGCTCTACGAAGTTTCAGATCACATCGCCACCATCACGTTGAACCGCCCCGACCGCATGAACGCCATCACCGGCCCCATGCTCGAGTCGTTCAGCCAAGCCTTTCGCGATGCCGACGCAGATACCGATGTCCGCGTCATCATCCTGACCGGTGCTGGGCGCGGCTTCTGTGCAGGACTCGATCTCAAGGACGTCACCGCAGGAGTCGGCATTAGCAGCAACGGCACGGGCGCCTCGGCCAAGTTCGATCTCGCGAACAGCCCGCCCGTGGTCTTACACACCACCGATAAGCCCGTCATCTGCGCGCTCAACGGGGCGGCGGCCGGCTACGGCATGGACCTCGCGCTCGGCTGCGACATTCGTATTTCATCAACCGAAGGCAAGCTCGCCGCCGTCTTCGCGAAGCGGGGCGTCCTGCCCGAGAGCGGCGGCACGTGGCTCCTGCCACGACTGCTCGGCTGGGCGAAAGCCGCCGAGGTCTGCTTCCGCGGCCGTGTGCTCAGCGCGCAGGAGTCGCTCGACCTCGGTCTCGTCAACAAGGTCGTCGAGCCCGATGCGCTCATGTCGACCGCGCGCGAATGGGCCGCTGAGATCGCATCGAACGCGCCGTTGGCCATCCAGGCGACGAAGCGCATGATGCGCCTCGGCTTGGAGGAGACGTTCGAAGCGAATGTCCACCACGTCTTTCTTCAGCTCCTGCCGCTCTTCCGCACCAAGGACTTCCAGGAAGGCGTGAAGGCCTTCATGGAGAAGCGTCCCGCGCAGTTCACCGGACGCTAGCCCGCTTCGTTGGGCACGCTCCTCGTCCGCGGCGGCACGCTCCTCACTCCCCTCGAGGCGATCGATGACGGTGCGGTGTTCGCGCGCGACGGCGTGATCGAACGCGTTGGCGCGCGCCCCGACCTTACTGACCTACACGCTGATGTCGAGATCGACGCTACGGGCCAGCTCGTTTGTCCTGGCTTCATTGATCTGCAGGTGAACGGCGGTGGCGGCGCGCTCCTGACGGACGACCCTACCGAGGACGCCATCGAGCGCATGACGCGCGCCCACGCACACTTCGGCACGACAGCGATGCTCCCTACCATCGTCACCGCGCCCGAAGGGCGCCTGACCGAAGGCCTTCGCGCTATCCGCGATGCCACGGGCAAGTCGCTCGGGGGCGCGCGGGTGCTCGGCGCGCATATGGAAGGCCCGTTTATCAGCGTCGTTCGCAAAGGCGCGCACGACGAGCGTTTCGTCCGCGAACCCGACGCAGCGATGTTCGCACGACTACTCGATGCAGCGGTCGGCACGCTGCGCATCGTGACGATCGCGCCGGAGCTGCCGGGCGCGCTCGAGCTC
>JBKKBW010000547.1:0-1934 GCA_046713635.1 Dehalococcoidia bacterium | reverse complement strand
GGCTTGCGGAGTTGATCGAGCGCGAGTACGCGAGCCTCTTCACAGTGCGGCGCCAGGTGCTGTTCTGGTTCGGCATCGATCCCGACTCAGCCGCGTTCGCGGCGGAGCGGTTCCCTGTTTTTATCTGGGACCTGCCGGGTTGGGACGAGGGCTTCTACGGCTTTCCCGCGATAGATGGCCCTCGCTGTGGCGTGAAGGTTGCGACGGAGCAGTACGTCGCATCAACCACACCCGAAGATGTCGACCGCGAGGTCACGGCCGAAGAGACGCGGGCGATGTATGACAGGTACGTTGCACCGTACCTGCGCGGCTTGACGCCGGAATGCCTGAAGGCCGTGACTTGTCTGTACACGGTCACACCCGACCGTGCGTTTGTGATCGACCGGCATCCGAAGCGCCCGTCGACGATCATCGCGTCGCCGTGCTCCGGGCACGGCTTCAAGCACTCCGCGGCGATTGGCGAGGTGCTGGCGGAGCTGGTCACTGACGGTAAGAGCCGGATCGACGTCAGCAAGCTCGGGTTCGCGCGCCTTCTGGCGCGTCAGACCGACAGCGCGACGCGGAGGGAGTAGGCGGCCCTCACCCCAAAGCCCTTCCCCTCGGCGAGCTCAGGGCAATCCAACAGAAAAGGGGAGACGTCGCTTAGGGCGACGGGGCGCAAACGCTGTCGTACAGCGATGCGAAGGCTCTAACATCGTGGTAGTCTGGACGATGCGTCAAGCAACTCTTGCAGCTGTGGCGTTTGCGCTCATGCTTTCTGCATGTGGTGTCATCGACCGTTGCAACTATGCGGATTGCATCAAGTGGGAGGATGTCTCCTATACGAACAACACTGAGGAAAAGCTATTCGTAGACTTCACTGGGGAAGTAGGCGACGGGCCCGCAGGTTACGAGCGAATCTTTTCTGGTGAAACACGGACGATCTCCTTTGTTCTTCCGCGGGGACAGGCATACGCCGATGATAGATACGATGACATAGACGACCCTGTTTATATCTACTTCCGTGATGATCGCGGATGCAGCGGGTTCGCTATCGCGACGACGGTGAGAAAGATCCGCGAAGACCACGATTCGTCTTTCACCATCAGACAAGAGGACCTCATACCACAGTCCGAGCGTGGCGCTTGCGATCCGGCCGGACTCCCTCAGCCTCCGTATCGATAGTGGGTAGGGGCGACGCGTGCGTCGCCCCTACAGGTCGCTTCCAGCGCCACCCGAACTCCGTAGTCGTTGTATTGGCCTCACCCCCGGCCCCTCTCCCGCATGCGGGAGAGGGGAGCTTGCATTCGAACGCGTTCGCGTTGTTCAGGGTGAGTCGTCGAGCGCCACGCGGAAGCCGTAGTCGTTGTACTGGAAGTCTGGCGGGAGGCTGCTGCGGGCGGCGCAGCGGTTGTACTTGACCTGGTGCCGCCAGGCGCCACCCCGTGAGGCGCGCCGCGTGCCGGTCGCTGGGCCCGTGGGGTCGCGGTCAGGTGCAGCCGCGTAATAATCGGCGCCGTACCAGTCGGAGCACCACTCGTGGACGTTGTACGACATATCGAACAGGCCGTAACCGTTCGGGCCGCTGAGGCCGACGGCGCGTGGCGCGTCCTGCGCGAAACGGCCTCCGTCCGGCGGCTCGTCGCCGATCGGGAAGTCGGTGCCATCGGTGCCGCCGCGAGTCGCTTTCTCGCGCTCGGCCTCGGTAGGGAGTCGATAGTGCGTACCGGTCACTGACGACAGCCAATCGCAGTAGGCGACGGCGTCGAACCACGTCACGCCGACGACGGGCTGGTCGGGCGCGTTGAAGCGCGGGTCGTCCCAGAACTTCGGTGCATCGCGCGAGGTGGCGGCGATGAACGACGCGTACTCCGTGTTCGTCACGGGCACGATGGCGAGCCGGAACGCACTGATGTGCACTCCATGCGCGGGCTGCTCGTCGGGGAGGTGGTGAT
>JBKKBW010000546.1:0-11237 GCA_046713635.1 Dehalococcoidia bacterium | reverse complement strand
GTGGACTTCGGCGGCGGGAATGGCGTACTTTCACCGACGCTGTCGCGTTTGTATGGCGAGGGCTACGTGGTCGACCTGCGGAGCGAGATGGCAGAGGAGCTGAGGGAGAAGGACCGGCTTGCCAACGTGAAAGCGTGTCCAGGCGACATCTACGAGCTGGAGCTGCCCGGTAGCTCCTTCGACACGATCGTGGCGGCAGACGTTCTGGAGCACATCATCGACCTGCCTCCGCTGGTGCGCGAGTTCAAACGCTTGCTCAAGCCAGGAGGCGAGCTGTTAGTAAGTGCACCCTCTGAGAACAGCTTCTACGAGTTTGGGAGAAAGGTCTTCGGGTACACCAAGCCGGACGACCACTACCACGCCGCCTCATACATTGAAGGGACGATTCTCGCCGAGCTGCGGCCCGCCGGGCGCCGGCACTTCCCGTTCCGCATCGCGCCTCTCGGGGTGTTCCTACTTGGCCGGTTCGTGAAGGAGCCAGCCTGATGACAGCGATGACGAGCGAGGTCCTCGTCGTTGTGCCGGTACACAACGAGGCATCGTCAATTGGCGCGGTGCTTAGCGAGCTTCGCGCTCATGCGCCGGCATGCGACGTAATTGTTATCAACGACGGCTCGACCGACGCGACTGCAGACGTCGCGCGGGCGAACGGCGTCCGGGTAATCGATCTGTGTTTTAACGTCGGGATCGGCGGCGCTGTACAGACGGGCTTCAAGTACGCGTTGGATCGGGACTACAAGATCGTCGTGCAGCTCGACGGCGACGGGCAGCACCTAGCCGAAGAGATCAGTGCGTTGATCGAGCCGGTACGCGCAGGACGCTGCGAAATGTCGATAGGCTCTCGTTTCATAGCTGGCAGTGCCGAGTACGATGGAAGCGCAGTCCGCCGCTTCGCGACAAGGCTTCTTTCGGCCTTCTGCAGCGCGCTCAGTGGCCAGCCGATCACGGACGCGACATCGGGATTTCGAGCATATGGGCCGCGCGCACTGCGCTATCTAGCCGCGTACTATCCGGCCGACTACCCGGAGCCTGAAGCGATCGTGCTGCTGAGCCGGCGCAACCTGCCCATCTGCGAAGTCCCGGTTCGAATGCGCGTAAGGCAGGGCGGACAGTCATCCATACGCGGCACTCGCACCGTGTACTACATGATGAAAGTTACGCTTTCCCTGCTGCTGGCTGCCTTTAAGAAAGGGCCTGCCCGGCAGATCACCTAGGAGGTGCATCGTGCGTCCTATTAGCGTGCTGGTCATTGTTGTCGCGGTGATGATCGCGTTCACCGTGGTGTACTACGTGCGGCGCTGGCAGCTCAAGGAACAGTACTCCATTCTATGGCTCGCACTCGCAGCGCTGATGGTGGTGACAGCGGCGCTGCCAAATCTCGTTGAGTGGTTCGCCGCGCGGCTGGACGTAATCTATGCGCCTTCGGTGCTCTTCTTTTTGGCTCTGTCGTTCGTTGCTGTGATGCTGTTCCACTATTCGTTGGAGATCTCGCGCTTGTCTGACCAGAACCGCGACCTAGCGCAGGAGGTCGGCCTGCTACGCGCGAGTATCGAGGAGAACAGCGCTAAGCGCGATGGCTGATCGCGCAATCGAGCAGGGCACCGGCGCCGCTGAGCCCGCCGCGCGGCGGCCGTTCGCGCTCCCACCGCTGTCGTTAACAGGCGCACAGCGAACCGTCCTGGCCCTGGCGGCGACGGTGGTCGCCGTATTTGCCGTTCAGGCGCCGGTGCTAGGGCATTACTTTTTCAGCGATGACTTCGTGCCGCTTGCCGACATCGCTTCGCGCAGTACTGGTGGCTACATCAAGGACCTCTTCCTGCTCAACGACCTCACGCCGAACTGGCGTTTTCTGACCGGGCTCGTTTATCTAGCCGAGTATCGAACGTTTCATCTCAATCCGCTCCCGTACTTGCTCGTTAACGTGGTGTTCCACACCGCAACAGCCGGCTTGATCTTCTGGCTTGTACGGCGCGCGACGAATCGCGACTGGCCCGCCTTCTTGGCGGCAGGCTTCTTCGGGCTATCGGCTGCGAGCGTACCGACTGTGGGCCAGATCACAGCGCTCAACAACGTGTTGGCGGGCTTCTTCCTCACGCTGGCTATCGTCCTGCTATTCGAGGCGCTCGATCGCGAGAGGTCCAGCTTCGCGTTGCTCGCCGCTTCTCTCGTCGCATTCGCCGCGGCAATCGCGTCCAATGAGTCAGTCTCGGTTACAGCACCGGTGCTTGTGCTGGTCGCTGTGTGGAAAGGGAGCCGTGCCGATGCAGGGTGGCAACAACCAGCCGAATGGGTCCGCATCGCGCTGTTCGGCGCGCCTTTCGCACTCCTGGGAAGCGCCGCGCTAATCGGCTTCGCTGCTTGTGGGTGCACGGAGGCCGAACTCTACTCGCGCGAGAACGTCATCGAAAACATCTGGCTGTATTTCGGACGCCTGTTGTATCCGATCGGACTGGAGTTCCCGGGACACATTGGGACCGCGCACCTGTTCGCAGGAGTGCTAGTTGCGACACTCGCTGGTGTCGCGCTGCTACGAGGTCCGGCGCTCGCGCGAATCGCAGCGATCTTTCTCTGTCTCGCCATTCTCCCGTACTTGCCGATCTCGATCTGGTCGGCGCAGCGCTACACGTACCTGGCTTCGATTCCGTTTGCCATCCTCGTCGCACTCTTCTTCAGCGAGATCGGCCGATACGCGGCGCGAGCCAGTCCTGTGCTCGCCGCGGCGGTAGCAGCGACCGCGATCGTCGCTATGACTTGGAGCGGCTGGCAGACGCTGGAACAGAACGCCGGCCAAGCTGACGCAGCGGACAAGTGGCGCCAGCTCGTCAGCGCGGTGGAGGAAACGTACCCCAGCGTGCCACCCTTGACCACGGTGTATATCCGCGGTGGCCCTGTCACGGATGGGCTTGTCCAGTGCGCCGTTATGCCAGCAATCGCTGACGTGCTGTGGACAGACGCGCTGCTCTTTACGTTCACGCCAACAAGCCTGACGAATTATCGAGCGCGGCCGGGCTACAACGTCTACGTGGGCGACTTCGTGGACGGAAAGATAGAGCCACAGGCAGTTCGGGTGGCGAGCGCGGCCGAGCTGCAGCGCGAAGACATCTTCCTGTTGCCCCACATCTCACCCAGAGCGACAGGCAACGTTTGCAGGCTGGACGTGCCGCTACCGTGACCGCGGCTTCACACTCCGCCGAGTGGCTCCGGCGGCGTCTCGATTTGACGCCCCGGCAGGTTCTGGCGCTGCTGGGCATCCTGGCCATTGCGCTCATTCTGCGCGTCATCTGGGTGACCTACGCCGCGCGAACCCCGCAGGACTTCCACGACCCGCTCTTCTACATCTTCTACGCGAACCAGATCGCAGAGGGAAACGGCTATCGGATCCCCGATGGCACGCCGACGGCCTACTACCCAATCGGCTACGCAGCAACGCTGGCTGGAGTGTTTTTTCTCATCAAGCACACCTTCATCCCAGACAACTTCACGCTGGCGGCGGCATACTTTCAGATATTCCTAGGGCTGGTGACTGTCGCGCTCGCATTCTACGTTGGGCGGCGCTTGTTCGGTGTGACCGTCGGTTTGCTGGCGGCAGCTTGGCTAGCGCTTTTTCCTAATCTCATCTACCACACCGGGACGTACCTGACGGAGACGCTCTTCAATACGCTCGTCATGGCGGTGCTCGCCGTCCTCGTCGGCAGCACATGGCCGAAGGGTGAGTTGACGCGCGGCCGTCTCATCGCAGCCGGCGTGCTGCTGGGTGCGGCGTCGCTCGTCCGGCCGATCGCACTGCTGTTGTTGCCGCTGCTCATCGTCGCGTGGCTCATCGGCGGCGCACGCTGGCAACGTGCGGGGCTTCAGGTCGGAATCGTTGCCGTCGTGACGTTCGCAGTGATCATGCCCTGGAGCATCCGCAACTTCGTCGTGATGGACTCGCCAATCCTCATCTCCGCGAACCTCGGAGACGACTTGTGCATGGGGCACCATCCAGGGGCGAGGGGGCACTTCGCCTTGCCGGACCACTGTTTCGCAGGGTACGACCAGTACGTGCGGCCGGAGTTCGAGGTCCGGCGCAACGACGAGAACACGCGCAAGGCCATCAGATTTGCGGTCGACAATCCTCGCGCGGAGATCAAGCTTCTCTTCCTCAAGGCCCGCTGGACGTACGAGCACGACCACGATGGCCTATGGGCTGTCGAGTCGTACGGTGACGATCCGTTCATCGATCCGACACTGCGAACAGCGCTCGCGCGAACGGCGGATATCTACTTCTTCACCACGATAAGCATTGGAGGGGTCGGCTTGATCGGGCTTCTGGTAGCGCGCCGCGACCCACGGCACACGTTCCTCGTGCTCGCGACCCTGGCGTTCGGTGCTGTACCTCTCGCATTCTTCGGCGACTCGCGCTTCCACGTGCCAGCCATGCCGTTGCTTGTCTTCGCGGCAGCGTGGGCCGTTGTTACAGCGTTCAACGGTGCACCGCGCCTGCTTATGCGGAGCACGAGAGCGCGGGAGCTGCCAGGATCAGGAATAGAGATTTCGGAAGGTGAACGGGCGGTGGCGGAGCAGGATGCTCTGCAGGATGCCTAGCGCAATGAACAGCGTTATCAGAGACGATCCACCCTGACTCACAAAGGGCAGCGGAATGCCTGTCACCGGGAGCAAGCCGACGTTGACGCCGATATTGATGAACGCCTGTAGCAGGATCGATGTGACTATACCCACCGCGAGGAGACGCCCGAACATGTCGCGCGAAAGCTCCGCTGCTCGAATGCCGCGCCAGAGTAGCAGCGCGAACAGGGCAATCAGCACGAGCGCGCCTACAAAACCCAGCTCTTCCCCAAGGATGCTGAAGATGTAGTCTGTCGTTTGAGCGCGCAAATACTCAAGCTGCGTCTGTGTTCCCTCTGTTAGTCCTTTCCCGAACAACCCGCCAGACCCGATGCCGATGCGAGCCTGCAATGCTTGGAAGCCCGCGCCGAGCGGGTCGCTTGCGGGATCGAGCCAGAGATGAATGCGTTCGCGTTGATAATCGCTAACGATACTGAGGAACGCGAATGGTATGGCGATCAGACCGGCGCAGATCAGGCCAAGGATATGCTTCCAGTTCGCGCCTGCTACCGTTAGCATGCCCAGCCAGATTGCCGCGAACACGAGCGACGAGCCAAGGTCGGGTTGAGCGAACACCATCGCACCGGGAAGCGCAACGATCGCTATCGAACCCAGGAAGACTCGAAGCGTACGTATGGACTCCTGCCGATCCGAGAGATACTTGGCGAGCATGATGACCACCATCAGCTTCGCGATCTCGGAGGGCTGGACTTGCACGCCGCCAATCGATATCCAACGTCGCGAGCCGTAGACCTCCTGACCAGCCATGTCGACGAAGAGAAGCAGCGCGATAGTCGCAATGTATAACCCGAAGGCGAACGTCCCCAGCAGCCGGTAGTCCATACGTGCCAGTGCGAGCGCGAGCGCAACACCGATCGATGCGAAGAGGATCTGGCGAACGACGGGATGGGATAGGTCGGACGCTGCTGGACGCCCGAACTGAGCAAGGCTGCCGCTGTAAATCAACAGTGTGCCAAGCGCAACCAGTCCTAACGCAGAGAGCAGCATCACTACGTCGAAGTCCCTGAGCCGGACCATGCGACCGTTCATGGTATCTCCGCCTCGGCCTGGTTCTTTCGCCCGAAGTAGTAGTCAAAGATCTGCCTGGAAACCGGTCCTGCGTTTGTCGCCCCCACTCCCTTTTCAAGGAAGACGACGACCGCGATCTCCGGGTTGTCGAGCGGTGCATAACCGGTGTACCAGGCGTGGCTGGTCGCGTAGCGTCCGTCGGGAAGCTGCCGGCCAAACTCTGCAGTACCGGTCTTTGCAGCGATGGACACCAGGCTGCTCGCCCCGGTGCGAGCCGGACCGTAGACGACAGCCTGGTGCATTGCTTCGCGCATGATGCTAAAGGTTTCTTGCGAGATCGGCAGATCAGTCGCCACCTTAGTCTCGATCTTCTGGAGCACGCTGAGCTGTTCGTCTACTACGGAGCTGACTACGTGCGGGACAAGGACGCTGCCACCGTTAGCAATCGCTGCGGTCACACGGACGAGCTGCATAGGTGTAACAGTGAGATAGCCCTGACCGATCCCGAAGTTATACGTGTCACCTAGCGTCCATACTTCGCCGACGTTTTCTTCCTTCCATTCGGGATCGGGTACGTTGCCGACCGCCTCGCCAGGCAGGTCGATGCCTGTCGCGGCTCCAAAACCGTACTGGCGCGCGTACTCCGCGAGGCGCGTCGCGCCCAGGCCGTGGAAGAGCTCTTGGCCATTCTCGTAGTAGCCACCGGACATGTAGTAAAAGTACACATCCGACGACATGGCGAGTCCTCGGTAGAAGTTCATCGTGCCCAGGGCCGCCCAGTCTCGCATGACCCAGACACGGCCCTCCGTGTACTCGTCTTCGACGCTAATGGAGCCGTGACTGGTGATAGTCGTGTTTGGGTTCGCAACGCCCTCCTGAAGCGCGGCCGTGCCGGTGACAAGCTTGAACGTACTACCGGGCGGGTTGACTTCAGAGATCGCATGATTCAGCATCGGCTTGGTGGGATCGTTGAGCAGCGCGTTGAGTCCATCCTCGTCAACAGGGTCAGTAAGGATGTTGTTGTCGTAGGACGGGAGCGAGACCATAGCCCGGAGTTCACCAGTGTTAACGTCCATCACGATCGCGGAGGCGTTTGTCGAAGCACCCATGCCGGCGCGGAGAATCTCCGTGACCTTCTTCTGTAGGTCGAGATCGACAGACAGCACCAGATTACCCGCTGGCCTTGGATTCGACGTCCGCACCGAGCTGACTTGTTTGCCGGCGGCGTCGATCTCGGCGATCCGGTACCCGGCCGTACCGCGGAGCACATCCTCGTAGGTGTACTCAACGCCAGCCTTACCTAGACGGTCGTTGATCCCATAGCCGTCGTCACGGAGCTCCTCATACTCCCCCTCGTCTATGCGGCCAACGAAGCCGAGGATGTGCGAAACAAGTGACGCTTCCGGGTAATCTCGGACGGACTCCACGACGACCTGAAGGCCCGGAAGCGTGGCCTGACGTTCGCGGAGCTGGAAGGCGGTCTGATCGTCAAGGTTGCTCTTCACAATTACCGGCGTGAACGGGTCCTTGCTCTTCTTCGCGGTTGCGACTTTGCTCGCGATTTCCTGGGGCGTCACACCGGTTGCGTTAGAGAGCTCTGCTGCGAATACGAGGAGTTCATCGTCTGCCACATCGTGCGGGACGACGGCGACGCTGAAGACCGGTTCGTTCTTTACGAGCTGGACGCCGTTGCGGTCATAGATCAGGCCGCGGCTGGGTAGGATCGGAATCGTACGTAGCCGGTTGTTCTCCGCGCGCGCCTGGTACGCGTCATGCTGCGTGATCTGCATACGCGCGAGCTGAACGATAAGCACGCCGAAGAGCAGCACCATGACGAACTTGAGAACCCAGAAGCGACTACGAATGACGTCATTGGAGCTATACTCGGTTGCTTCGGAGCGCCAGCGTCGATTGTCAGGTGGCGGTAAACGCATACATCCTGCGCGCACAGCGCGTCCTTGCCTGTGCCTGGCGTCCGGCTAGAAGGCGTGATGTTCGCGCGTATCCCAACTCGCCAACCGGACAATTCCGTAGACTGGCAGAAGGAGCAGCACGTTAGCGATGACAGCCGGCACCAGGACGTCGAGCAAACTCGCGAGCCAATCGAGTTGCTCGCCCCTCACGGCAAAGGTTAGCAGAATTGCGATCTCGTATGAAAGCGTAGCAAGCGCAACAAATGTGACGGCAGGCAGGAGATCGCTCTCGACGAGGCGCATCTCGCGGACCTCTGTTAACAGAATGAGGGGCGCCAGTGCGAGCATCGCGAGGCCAAGCGGTTCGCTGTCGAGCACGCCGAGGAGAAGGCCGCCTGCGGGAATGAGAATCAGCGCTTCGCGCCGGCCGCGAATGGACATCCAGGCGACAAGAGTAACGATCAGCAGATTCGGCTGCACGCCAAGGATAGAGAATGACGGCATCACAGATACCTGGACCAGTGCGACGAAGATGATCGCCGCTAAGCCGATCGCCAGTCCCACTAGCTACTCTCCCTGGGTACGAAACTAGTCTGTACGAGGACGCCCTCAATGCGAGAGAGATCAGCGAGTGGCTTGATTCGCACCGATTGGAAGAGCTCCTGCGCTGCCTTATCAACACCAACGACCTGACCAATAAGCTCGTCAGGTGGATATCGCCCGCCAATGCCGGAGGTGAGAACAAGGTCGCCTTCCTTCACATCGCCGGTCTCGGCAACGAACTCCATGGCGAGTTCGCCATTAACTGAACCTGCCACCACACCCTGCGTACGCGACTCCTGAATGAGTGCGCTGACGGCGCTGGAGGGGTCCGTGATGAGCGTAACCCAGGCGGAGTTATTAAGCACCTTCGTGACCGTACCGATAAGGCTGCCCTGCTTGGTGAGCACTACCATGCCTTCCTTGACATCATCTGAACTGCCAACATCGATCGCGATCATGTCTTTGGAGTTGCTCGGATCCTGTGCAAAGACGCTTGCTTCCAAGAAAGAATCATCCGGCCGGGCCGCGCGAATGCTCTGAAGCTGCCTCAGCTCGATGAGCTCTGACTCGGACGCCTGGAGACGAGCGTTCTCCGACGTTAGCCGCTCGATCTCCTGGCGAAGCGCCTGGTTTTCATCCGAAAGCCGGCCCGCATCTGTCACGTTGTTGACGAGATCGGCCAGGGGGCGGGCTGCGTCGCGCAGGCCGGACTCTACAGGCTCGGCCACTACGAGTACAGCATTCTCGAGTGGATCGAAGATGCTGAACTGGCTCGCGATGATGAAGAGGCTACTGACCGCAACAACAAGACTGAACCACGTACGGGTCCGCACGCGCATTGGGGGTCGGGCTCCTTCGGCGTCGGCGGTGCCGGCGCAGACGTTTCGTTTGCTATTCTAGCGGGGCGGCTTTCGGCTGGCTAGACTCGCGCGCACTTTCTCGAGAAGATCGGTCTCCTCCAGCATCTCGCCGGTACCGCGCACGACGCTCGACAGCGGGTCTTCAGCGACGTACACGGGAAACTTTGTCTCTTGCGCCAGCCGCCGGTCCAGCCCGCGCAACTGCGCACCGCCCCCAGCGAGTGCAATTCCGCGATACATAAGATCGGCGACAAGCTCCGGCGGCGTCACCTCGATCGTAGAGCGAACTGCCTCCACGATCGCACCGATGGACCCGGAAAGCGCATCGCGCAGTTCCACTGTACTGACCTCAACGGACTTCGGTAGGCCAGTCGCGAGATCGCGCCCGCGTATCTCGATCGTCTCCTCCGTTTCCAGCGGAAACGCAGAGCCAGCCTGAATCTTGATCTCCTCCGCCATTCGCTCGCCGATTAGCATGTTGTGCACTTGACGTGCGTACGCGATGATCTCCTGGTCCATCTCATCTCCGGCAACCCGGATCGACGTTGCCACGACAATGCCGCCCAGCGCAATAACCGCGACCTCGGTGGTGCCGCCGCCGATATCGACAATCATGCAGCCGTGCGGCTCCATGACTGGCAGTCCAGCGCCGATGGCGGCTGCCATGGGTTCTTCGACGAGGTAGGCGGCGCGAGCGCCGGCGTTCAGCGCGGCATCATGGACGGCGCGCTTCTCGACCTCAGTCACCCCACTCGGAATGCCGATGACAACGCGTGGCCTCGGATTGCCGAAGCCGTATCGATTGTGCACGGAGCGGATGAAGTAGTGGAGCATTCGCTCCGTGACTTCGAAATCGGAGATGACGCCATCTTTGAGAGGCCGGACGGCAACGATATTCGCTGGCGTGCGGCCCACCATGCGCTTCGCCTCAGCGCCGATGGCCAGGATCTTCTTGCTTATCTTGTCGATTGCGACCACAGACGGCTCATCGATAACGATGCCGCGGCCACGTACTAGGCACAGGGTGTTCGCTGTCCCCAGGTCAATACCTACATCTTGCGAAAAGACGCCCAGGAAGGCGTTAATTGGATTAAACAAGACGCGTCCTTACGAGAAATCGTTCCACCAGCGGATCGTGGCCTGTCGATTATAGCGGAGCCGCGCCGAACTGCAAACCGCTCCTTGTTTTGGCTTAGAGAACGTCTACGGAGTTTCTCGAAGCGTCACAACGATCAAGACACTCCGTGTTTCTTGAGCAGTTTCGTGAACTCGGCCTCGGACAGTACCTGTGTGCCGTACTTCTCCGCTTTGGCCAGCTTGGAGCCCGGGCTCTCCCCGGCAACCAGATAGTCTGTCGCCTTCGTCACGCTCGATACGGCCTGACCGCCAAGGGCTCGTATGCGCGCCTCGGCCTCCGGTCGCCTCAGCCCAGCAAGCGTGCCTGTGATAACGAACGTTTGGCCCTTGAGGGGACCCTCGCGGGTGGCGGGCCTGTCGGCCCTCATCTGGAGGCCGCCGTTGCGTAGCTTCTCGATGAGCGTACGGGTCGACTTGCGCTGGAAGTACTCGTGGACGCTTTGCGCCACAACCGCGCCGATGGACGGGATGGACGCGATCTCTTCGACATCAGCATCCATCAGGGCATCGATCCCGCCGAAGTGCCGGGCGAGGAGCGCCGCCGTCTCGGAGCCCACGTGGCGTATGCCCAGCCCGAACAGCAGGCGGCTGAGCGTCCGCGAACGGCTCGCATCGATGGAGTCAAGGACGCGCTGCGCGCTCTTCTCGCCCATCCGTTCAAGGCCGAGCAGGGCATCGCGCTTGAGGAAGTACAGGTCCCCGGCGTCCTGGACAAGGCCCGCCTCCATAAGCTGAGCGCAGAGCTGTTCCCCTACGCCATCGATGTCCATGGCCCCGCGCGACACGAAGTGCGTCAACGTCCGGTACGCCTGGGCAGGGCAGGCCGGATTGACGCAGTAGCGCATCACCTCGCCCTCAGGCCGAACGACCGGCTGCTTGCACGAGGGGCATTTCTTGGGTGGCACGTACTTCTTCTCTTTGCCGCTCCGCTTCGTCGGTACGGGGCCAACGACCTGCGGTATCACGTCGCCAGCACGCTGGACGATCACCGTATCGCCGATACGCACATCCTTGCGCCAGATGTCTTCCTCGTTGTGAAGCGTCGCGAGCTTCACGGTCGCGCCACCGATGTTGACCGGCTCCAGTACCGCGTACGGGTTCATGCTGCCTGTGCGGCCGACGTTTACGCCGATGTTGAGGAGCGTAGTGG
>JBKKBW010000545.1:0-5649 GCA_046713635.1 Dehalococcoidia bacterium | reverse complement strand
TCTTGCCGGCGCCCTCGCCGCCTTCCAGCGTGACGAACAGGCCAGCGTTGACGTTAGCCACGCTTACCGCGCGAAGGGCAGCTGCGCGTCGCCGTCACGCGAGATGCGCACGCGCCGGAACGGCTCTCGTCCCATGCTGCGAGAGTTCAAGTTGAAGCGCTGGGCGAGCTGATGCTGCAATCGCCTGATGTAGGCATTCTGCGGTGATAGCTCGACGGGGTCATCCCCCTGGGAAACGTTGAGCGCTGCTTCTTCAGCTTCCTCCATCGCCCGCGACGTGGGATCCGGAGCGCGCGTTGTCTCCTGCATGGAGAACAATGCCTGCTCCATTTGTTGCACCGTGTTTGATTTCAGCACGTAGATCGGCACGCCTCGAGCCTCGGCCTCGCGCAGCGCGGGGAGCTTGCGCCGGTAGTAGTTGCGCAACGTAACCACCAGATCAGCGTCATGTAGATGCTCAGCCAGCGTTGCTCCTGAACCTGTCTGGCGTAGCGCCTGCTCCAGGCGGCGCCGCGAAATGCCAAACGGATAGATGCGCCGGGGCAGCACAGCCAGCTCTGGCCCGATTTGCTCCATTGTGTGCTTCTCACGTACGAGATCGCCATGAGATACAACGTGCAAGCTGCCTTCCCTGTCTAGCTCGCGGACCTCGGCCGGTTCCTCGTACCCGCGAAGGATGGCGTCGACGGTGCTCGCGACATCCGCATGTACAGCGACGCGGTCCCAACTCTGGATCTCCACTAATACTTCGAACGTCGGCGGAGCGCGCCGTTCAAGTACGGTCTTCTGCGAACCGCGCCTCCGCGCCTCCTCGTCGCCCAGCGTCACCGACTGTATGCCACCGATCAGATCCGAGAGCGTCGGGTTCATCATCAGGTTGTGCAGCTCGTTGCCGTGCGCAGTCGCGACGAGTTGCACGCCTCGCTCGGCAATAGTGCGGGCGGCCGCGGCATCAAGCTCTGTGCCAATCTCGTCGATGACGATCACCTCGGGCATGTGATTCTCTACGGCCTCGATCATCACCGCATGCTGCAAGTTGGGTGTCGGCACCTGCATTCGGCGCGCCTTCCCGATTGCCGGGTGCGGGATATCTCCGTCGCCAGCAATCTCGTTCGACGTGTCGACGATGATCACGCGCTTGCCGACATCGTCAGCGAGCACACGCGCCACTTCGCGCAGCATCGTCGTCTTCCCGACGCCAGGACGCCCAAGCAAGAGCGTACTCTTGCCGCTCTTGACTAGGTCTTCAATCACGCGAATCGTCCCGTAGACCGCGCGTCCGACCCGGCAGGTGAGGCCAACGATCCGCCCTCGCCGGTTGCGAATGCACGAGATCCGATGTAGCGTCCGCTCGATGCCTGCGCGGTTATCCTCGCCGAAGTCGCCGATGCTTTCGACGACGTACTCGATGTCAGCGTCGGTCACCTCGACTTCGTTCAGCACGGCCTCGCGAGCAGGAAAGCGAGCTTCGGGTGGCCGCCCTATGTCCAGCACGACCTCGAGTAGCTCGTGCCGGTCCTCTAGCTCGCGCAGCGGTCCTACGATGTGCGGCGGCAGCGCGTCGAGGATGGCGTCTAGGTCGTCGGTGATCTGTTTCTCGTAACTCACAAGCGCCTCATGCCGGGAAGATCTGGACGGGTACGGCGGACGTTGCGGGTTCGGCGACGTCAATCGGGCGAACTGTTCGCCGTGCCAGCACCACGTACTCGCCCTGTTCGCTGAACCCGCGTTGACGCAGCCGATCTACAACGCCAACGGCGAAGTCGGGCACCAGTGTTAGCAACAGAGACTGCTCCGGCAGATAAGCGCACGCCGCGTCAATCAGCCGATCGAGCAGATCGTTGGCAGACACGTCAGCCATCATGTCGAAGCGGCCAAGCCCGCCATCGGCCGCGGTACGCAGCCAGGCAGCGATACCTTCGCCGTCTTGCAGAACCCACTGTCGTGTCCCGCGGTGCGGCGAGATTCGCTCGCGCGATGCCACCCACTCGCGGAACGTGGCTGCTTCGGCCATCCGAACAGGTTCCGGAGTCGCGCGATTGTAGAGCCGGAACGTATCGTGCGCGTCGGACTTTGCCCAGCGTCGAAGCGAAACGTCGTTACCGAACAACGGTACCACCAGTTTCCCCGACCCTTCAGCAACGAAGAGACCCTCGCGCATGTAGTATCTGAAGCCGGCAGACGAGCAATCCCGCAGGATCTCGCTGTCGGCGTCGACGCGCAAAAAAACCTTCTCAGCGCCTGCCCGCCCGGCGTCCTCGGTTACCTGATCGAGCAGGCTGAGCATGACGTCGGTAGTGGACTCGGTCTGAATCAGGCAATCGATTTCCCAGGCCACGTTCGAAGCTCGCTTCCGCGCTGATACCAGACCGCGCAGCGTCGCTCCCTTGACACTTATCCACGTGTGGCGGCCGGTCGCGAAGGAGAACCACTGTTCAATGGCGGTCTCCAGTGGATGCGGCGAAGCCTCTTTGCCGACACGATCGCGCGTGATTGCCTCGTTGGGATAGACTCTGCCGTCGTACGCGACAAGCGCCACAAGGTCAGTTGGCCGGACGGACCGCGCGCTCGTCATTAGCGGTTAACCGCCTTCACGACGTTCTCGGCTTGGAGCCCGTCTTTCGCTAGGCGTACGAAGAACTCGTGGAGTCGTGTATCGTCCGTTAGCTCAGGGTGGAACGACGTTGCCAGCAACTTGTCCTGCTGTGCCGCGACGATCGTCCCGTCGTCCAGTTGCGCTAGCACCTGGACGCCAGTTCCTGCGTTCGCGAGCCGTGGCGCTCTGATGAATATCGCGTGAAAGGGCGGCGGACCAAGCTCCTGGACGTCCACATCCACCTCGAAGCTATCGACCTGACGTCCGAACGCGTTGCGCTCAACTGTGATGTCCATCAGCCGCAGTCCCTCACGATCGAGATCGTCCGCGCGCTTCGCCAGCAAGATTGCCCCTGCGCACGTACCCCAAACCGCCATGCCGTCAAGCGCACGCTCACGTATCGGCTGTAGCAAGGCCCACTCGCGCAGCAGCCGGGCAATCGTCGTGCTCTCACCGCCGGGAATGATCAAGCCGTCGATTTGCAAGAGTTGCCCCGGCAAGCGCACCTCCACCACATCGACGCCGAGCCGGTCGAGCACGGCTGTATGCTCCGCGAAGTCGCCCTGCAGAGCGAGGACGCCGATAGAAACCTTCGCGCTCAATCGATATCGGCTCCGTCGATGAGCCGAACGAACTCGTCGGGCCGAATACCGATTTGACCAAGTATTTGTGAGAGGGTGCGTGGTGGGATGATCCGCTGGCCCGCGACGATCGTGACATTGCGCTCACGCCCGCGCCAGATTCCTCTATAACGCATGTGGCTGCCCTTCTGCCGAAGGAAGCGAATGCCTAAACGTTCTAGCGCCTCCGCAACTTCACGTGTGGAGTAGCGACGGGGCATGTATTGACAGCTCGTGCACGCGTGGATCGCCGTCGATTGGCTGATAGACCAGCTCGAGTTCGTCCTGGGTCATGTCTTCGAGGTGCAGTTCTACAGCCTCTCTAATCATCTTCTTCGCGTGGTCCTCGCTGTCGCCCTGCGTTGCAACGTTGAGTTCTAAGCAAACGGCGACCCATTGGTCGCTCTCCGCGTCCTTGAAAACAACTGCATGGATCGTTTGAGCGCCCATTTCTACCAGCCGCGGCCGGCCAGCAATTCCTCTTTCGGGATTGAGCCGATCTCCAGCCCACGCATCGGTTCACCGAGGCCGCGCGACACTTCTGCGACAATCTTCGGATCCTGGTAGTGCGTGACCGCCTGCACGACGGCGTGCGCGCGCCGCGCCGGGTCCTCGGACTTGAAGATGCCTGAGCCGACGAACACGCCATCCGCGCCGAGCTGCATCATAAGCGCAGCGTCGGCCGGAGTTGCGACGCCGCCGGCCGCGAAGTTCACCACGGGCAGGCGACCTACCTCGCGTGTCTTGCGCACTAGCTCGATTGGTGCTCCCAGATCCTTCGCTTCAGCCGCGAGCTCATCCTCCGGCATGTTCTGCAGCTTGCGGATACCATCCCCAACTGCGCGGGCGTGCCGTACCGCCTCGACGATGTTGCCCGAGCCCGCCTCGCCCTTTGTGCGGATCATTGCCGCGCCCTCGCCAATTCGCCTGAGCGCTTCACCCAGGTCGCGCGCGCCACAGACGAACGGGACGCGGAACTTGGTCTTGTCCACGTGATGACGTTCGTCTGCAGGTGTCAACACCTCAGACTCGTCGATGTAGTCGACGCCGAGTGCTTCTAGCACCTGCGCCTCAACAAAGTGCCCTATACGCACCTTCGCCATAACTGGGATGGTGACGGCTTCCATGATACGGACGATGACCTCGGGGTCGCTCATCCGTGCGACGCCGCCATCAGCTCGGATGTCCGCTGGAACGCGCTCAAGAGCCATTACGGCGCAGGCGCCCGCTTCGGCGGCGATCTTCGCCTGCTCTGGCGTGACGACGTCCATGATGACGCCGCCCTTGAGCATCTGGGCGAGGCCACTCTTGACCGTCCAGGTGCCTGTCTCGGCGCCCTTGACCGAACCGTTCCCGTCCTGTCCTGGCATGTTCTGCTCCTCGCTACGGAAGGTCCTTCCGTTCATATCTATTCTAGCTACCTGCCCAGAAGGGCGACAAGCGCCCGTGCCTTCTTGCTCGTGCAATAGGGCGCGCCTATAATGCGCTTGCTGCCCCGCCAGCACGAGATTCAAAACAGGGGTTGGACCGCCTTTGTCCTCTTCGGATTCCATAGCGCACCTGCGCTCCATCGTGGTACCGGTGGACGGCTCCCATCCCAGCTTGCAGGCAATCGGCCTCGCCTGTGAGCTTGCTCGAAAGAACAAGGGACGCGTCTTTGCGGTGCACGTCATCGAAGTGAAGCGACAGCTTCCTCTTGACGCTCCGATGCAGACCGAGGAAGATGCCGGCGAAGAGGTGCTGATTGAAGCCGAGAAAATCGCCAAGAAGGAGGGCTACCACGTCGAGACCGAGATATTGCACGCGCGTGAGGCGGGACCGGCCATCGTCGATGAAGCCATCGAACGTAGAGCTGACCTCATCATCCTCGGAATGCCGTACAGCCGCCCGTTCGGCGAGTACGAAATCGGACGCGTAGCAGAATACGTGCTGCGCAGTGCCCCGTGCGAGGTTTGGCTCTGCCGCCATCGGGTTGGAGAGTAGAATGAAGATCGTCATTATGGGCTGCGGCCGGGTCGGATCAGAGCTGGCTACCGCGTTCGACGCGGAGGGCCACGAGGTCACCGTCATCGACATCAACGCTTACCAGTTTGCGCGCTTTCTGCCGGAGTCATTTCGCGGCGAGAAGATCGTTGGCAACGGCATCGACCAGGACGTGCTGCGCCGTGTCGGTGTCGAGAGGGCGGATGTCTTCATCGCTGTCACCGCCGGCGACAATCGCAACACCATGGCCAGTCAGATCGCGAAGCATATCTTTGGCGTGCCTCGAGTCGTCTGCCGCATCTACGATCCGATCCGAGAGCAAATGTACGCGAACCTCGGGCTGCGTACGATATCTCCTACCAAAGTTGGCGCGCGGCTTGTGCGTGAGGCGCTGGAGAAAGAGTATGCGCAGGAAGGTCAAACAGGCGGGCAGGGCTAGCGCATGTACAT
>JBKKBW010000544.1:0-5057 GCA_046713635.1 Dehalococcoidia bacterium | reverse complement strand
CAGCCACACCGTCTGCCGGTCCACAGGGCGCATCGCCGGGGATGGCGCTCTCACTGTACGGGGACACGGCGAAGCAGGACTTGGTTTGCGGGAACGGTGCGCTGCACCGAACGTGCGCGTTGGGCGCGAGCTCGATGTTCAGTGTAGATGTTGAGACGGACGCAGGGCCGCCGAACGGCTTCCAGGGCTACCAGACGGTAATCCAGTACTCGGGCGCTATCAATCTGGTCGATCAGGGCGGGCTGGCGGAGAACCGCTGGCCGCGCTGCGCGGGCCCGGGATTGGAGCAGCAGAGCGCGCCTTCGAACGCGGCGCCGGGGCGCTACATCCTCGGCTGCACGACGTCGCAGGCAGCGCAGACGTATGAGGGCGTGCTGGCGAACGTGCATTTCGCGTGTAAGGGCGAGGGTACAGGGCTGATTTCGATCCTCGGCGGTGGGGGCGCACGCACGAGCTTCTATCACAAGCCATCGATCAACGGGAATCGCATCTTCCTGGCGGGCGACAGCAGCGCCGGCCAGCTGCTGGCGGACGCCGTTGTTGTGCAGTGCGACGCTCCGGGTGGAGCCATCGGTGGCTTCGACACCGACGGTGATGGCTGCTCGGACAGTCGGGAGCAAGGCGCGAACGAGCGGTTGGGCGGGCGACGCGATGCGCTAAACCCGTGGGACTTCTTCGACCCGACCGGCGACAGGAAGCATCGCATCGACGATGTGCTTGCGGTCGTTGACAGCTACTTCACAAGCGAAGGTAGCGCGGATTACCAGATGGACGCTGACCGGACGTTGCTGGGCCCCAGCTTCTGGAACCTGGGCCCACCGAACGGCCTGGTGCGCGTCGACGATATCCTGGCGAGCGTTAAGCAGTACTTCCACGATTGCGGGTAGCTAGCAGCGGTCAGCTATCAGCTTTCTGACCCTCCCCTGGCCCCTGCCGTCTGCGCCTTGACAATGCTTTGGATTGGAGTAGACTTGGGCTGACTGGTGGATCCTGTCCCCGCTAGGCGCGGAAAGTTCGCGCCCCTGGTGTTCCACACACGAAGCGATGGTTTTCGCGCGTAAGCACGTGACAGGCCAGCACCGGGTGTACGGCCGGAGGGGGACATTCCCGTGAAGCGAAGTCGGTGGCTAACGACGTTACGGCTGACCCTCGCGGGCGCTGCTGTCATCGGGGTGGCCCTGTTCGGCGCCAGCATAGTCGATCGTGACAACGCCAGCGCGAACCAGCCGAACGCAGGCTTGGAGTTCACGCTCCACGTGGACGGTTGCAGCACGGTAGCCGACTACAAGGGCAGCTGCGCGGTCACGCAAGGTTCGACGTTCGTGGCGTCAGTTTCCTTGGACGCGATCCCGTATCCGTACGATTCGCTCGCCGTCACCGTTGCCTACACTGGTGTGACCAGCAAAGACAATCCGAACATAGTCTGGCCTGACTGCGCGGGCGAGGCGACCGCATTCGCGCCGGGCTTCGTGAACGGCGGGTGCGTCGTCTTGTTCGCTCCGTCCTCGACGTTCACGGGCACCGTGTTCACGGCGTCGTTCAACTGTGCCGCAGACGGTCAGCTGAGTTTGACGCACGATCCTGCGAACACCCTGATCATCGACTATGGCGGCAAGACGAGCACGGAGACGGGCCCGGACGTGCTGAACATCGACTGCGCGCCGGCGACCGCTACGTTCACGCCCGGACCAACGGCAACGCCCACGCCACCAGCCGTGGCAGGTGTTGGCTACGAGTTGGGTGGAACTGACCGCACATCGTCGGAGAGCACAATCGAGATCGCTCTCGCGTTGCTCGCGGTCGCCGTACTCGGCGTGGCGAGCTGGAGAGTTGTTTGCAGAAAGCTAGCGGGCTAGTCGAAGCTCGACGCGCGCAAGGAGTTCAAATGAATCACAGTCGATGGATCGCTGCACTGGGCTTGCCCGTAGCAGTTCTGGCAGTTGCAGCGGCAGTGCTGCTGAGCATGAGCCTGGGCACCGACAAGACCGCCGAGGCGAACCAGCCGAACGCGGGCCTGGAGTTCACACTCCACGTCGGCGGCTGTGATACGGCCGGCGACACGAAGAATGCTTGCACTGTTGGCCTAGGCAACACGTTCACCGCGACCGTTTCGATTGACAGCGTTGCTGGCATCGGCAACGGCAGCTATGACGCTTGGGCGACGACGCTGAACTACACGGGTGTGGACTCCAAGGACAACCAAAGCGCGAATCCACAGCACCCCGACTGTGCGTTCGAAGCCACTGCACAAGACGGGACAAGCTTCGTGAACGCTGGTTGCACGATTGGCATTAGTGCTCCGTCATCCACGTACACGGGGAACGCCTTCCAGGCGGGCTTCAACTGCACGGCCGACGGTACGATTTCGATCCTTCACAGTCCGTCAGAGACCCTTGTTACGGACAGCATAGGCAAGACCAACACGGAAGCCGGGCCAGACCTGCTGAACATCGACTGCCAGCCAGTTCCGGCGACGTTCACTCCAACGCCGACAAGCACGCCGCCGCCGGTACCGCGCGTTTTCAAGGCACCGCAGCTCCAGAACGTCTTCTTGCAACGTCAAGGTACGAAGATCCCGCCGGAGCGATGCAACGACTCGACAGATGTTGGAATGCTCACGGAGCAGATCAACGTGCCGGTGACATCGCTCAATCAGAAAGGGCAGCTCCAATCGCTGGCGGCGTTCGAGTTCGAGGTGCGGTTCAACTGGACCAAGTGTGCGTAAACCTTGTCCCATCCGAACAGTGGCAAGCGCTGCTCGATAGCGGGGACGCGGTCTGCTTCGTCATGGACAAGGACACATCGATGCTGGAAGGCATCGCGCGGATGGGGTGCGTCACGATCGGCAAGGGCTTCCAGGACCAGCTCTCGGGCCTGGAGCTGGCTTCGGTCCAGGTGCGTCCACAGCCGGAGATGTATTCGCAGCTGCGGCCGAACCAGAACAACGGTCAGGTGGTACAGATCCTGAACCAGGGATGCGAGCTGGCGGACGAGCAGGGCCCCGCTATCCCCACGTACTCCTGCGAAGACGCAGACATCACGTTCCGCTACCTGGAGGGCGACGTGGACGGGCCGGACTGCGACGTCGATGTGTTCGATCTGCAGCAGGTCTCGTTCCGCTGGGGTGTGAACAAGGGGAACCTTCACTACAAGAGTTTGATGGACCTGGAGCCATCCGGCCATGGAGTAAATGGCGATGGCGACATCGATATCAAGGACATCCAGTTTGTCTACGGGCGCTTCGGAAGCACGTGCGCGAATCCGCATCCGCCACAGATGCCGGTGAACCCGAAGGCGTGACGGTAATGGTCAGGCGGAGAACGTAGTGAGGCACATCGTTTGGGCAGCGGCTGGAATGGCGTTTACCGCGGTTGTGGTTTCGTTGGTGCTGCTTGGCTTGGATTTCCAGAGCTCAGGAGGGACGCTGATCCACGCGAACCAACCCAGCGCGGGCCTTGAGTTCACGGTGCACGTCGGCGGGTGCAACACGGCAGGCGATCAAAAGGGCACCTGCACAGTTACCGAGGGTAGTACCTTCGTTGCGTCTGTCTCACTGGATGCTATCCCCGGCCCCTACGAAGGGGTTGTGTCCACGATCGGATACTCCGGCGTGACCAGCAAGGACAACCCTGAGCCAGATTGGCCAGGATGTGTCGGCACGATCGAGCTGATTGTGCCTGCAGGCGTCCATGCTGGGTGCACCGTAGGACCGCCGTTCATACCGGTCACGTACACAGGCACCATCATGACGGCGAGCTTCAACTGCGCGGCGGACGGCGCCTTATACCTGGTGCACGGAATCCCGGACACTGGTCTGCTTGATGACAATCAGAAGCTCCACACCGAAACCGGTCCCGACGTGTTGAACATCGACTGCGCGCCTCCGTCTGTGGCTGGTGTAGCGTTCGACACGGGAACTTCGGGGAACGGCGCCGGCGCGATTGCTGTCGCCGTCGGGTTGGCGCTTGCGGCTGGAGCCTGCGGTCTTGGCTACGCCGGTTGGCGGGCGTACGCGAGGCGCGAACGCTAGACTACCACCAGACTTTGCCTTCGACTTCTGATTCCATCTCGTCGTAGTCGCGCGACCAGAGGGCGGTAGAGAGATACTTCCAGCCGCCATCGGCGAGCAGGATGACGATGTTGCCACTGTCGAGACGTTCAGCGACGCGCTGTGCGGTGCGCAGCGCCGCGCCAGCCGAGATGCCTGCGAAGATTCCTTCCGCCTGCGTCAGCTCCTTCGCTCCGGCGAAGGACGCGCGCGAATCGACGACGATCTTGCCATCGAGGAGCGATTCGTCGAGAACGGGTGGGATGAAACCTTCGTCCAGGCTGCGCAGTCCCTGAACGAGATCGCCGGGGTGCGGTACGCAGGCGACGATCTTCACACGGGGTTTCTGCTCCTTGAGGTAGCGCCCAACGCCGGTGAGCGTGCCCCCGGTGCCAAGCCCGGCAACGAAGACATCGATGTCAGGGACGTCGCGGATGATCTCGGGGCCGGTGGTCTCATAGTGGGCGCGCGGGTTGGCTTCATTGCCGTACTGGTAGTGCATGAAGTAGACAGGATCGTTCGCCGCGATCTCTTGCGCAACGACAATGGAGCCGTTGGTGCCTTTGAGGCCATCCGAATAGACGATCTCCGCGCCAAACGCGTGCAGCAGTTGGGCGCGCTCCTCGCTAACGCTCTCAGGGATGACCACCTTGAGCCGGTAGCCCTTGATGCGGCAGATCATGGCAAGCGAGATGCCGGTGTTGCCGCTTGTCGGCTCAAGGACAACGCGATCGGGTGTGAGCTCGCCGGAGCGTTCGGCGGCATCGATCATGTACTTGGCGATGCGGTCCTTTACGGAGCCGGTCGGGTTCTGGCCCTCGAGCTTGGCATACAGCCGGACGCCGGGTTTCGGGCTGAGCCGGGTAAGTTCGACGACGGGTGTGTTGCCAATGGCGTCGATAAGGGATGAGTAGAGCATGACTAGGTGGCGTCCAGGCTGGAAATCGGGGCGACAGATCGTGCGGGCTCCCCCCCCCCTTCTTCTACCCCTCGCCCCTCAGGATGACAG
>JBKKBW010000543.1:0-2031 GCA_046713635.1 Dehalococcoidia bacterium | reverse complement strand
TGTTCCAGCGCATAGCTGTCAACGGACACTCTTTTCTCAAACGGACGGACGTTCAGCAAGAAATAGTGTGCACCTCTGGTTTCCGCGGCAAGCAAGTCCCCAGCCACGGACATCGTGGCCTGGTGCGCTTCAAACTCTGTCTGGACATCTAAGATATGGAAGAGGTGCATGGTCTCTGTCAGAAGTTCATCGTCGTCCGCAGGCGTTTCAGGAACAATTGGCCTGCGCTCTCGTCGGGCGATGGCAGTTCCCATGAGAGCGAAGAAGCGCAGCCACCGTGGATCGCCCTCATCGGACTTTAGCATCTCCTGCCTAAAAGCTCCTGCCGTCTCGACGGCCGTTGCCCACGCGTGCTGGAGCCGGGTTCTCAGCTGAATCTCAATTTTGAGATTCTCATACTCTGTCCTCGACCCGCCATAGCGATAGACCAAGTGTAGACCGCGGTAGCCGTCCGCCTTCGGATTCTCGATGTAATCATGTTCCCCGTGAAAGTGATGGTTGCGTAGGCTCCGCCTGAGATTCCTGCGCAAGGCATAAACCTTTGGAACAGACCGAACGACAGCACGACAACCACCGATGTCTTGCATACCGGACAATCGAAGCCCCTGGATTCGTTGAAGCTTCTGCTTGATCGCAGGCAACCGTTTTGTTCGCCCCCAGATCAAGACGTGGCCCCGGTCGACTTTTGCAGCCGTTGCTCTTAGGTTTTGCTGAAAAGTATTCAACGGAAACTGATGCGCCGCGCGCCAATTGTTGATAATACGCATATTGTAGGCGTACTCGGCTATCGGGTCCTCGGCATCTTCGACCAACGAGTCGTCGATCAAGACCCTGCCGGCCTCGTCTACGCGCCGCCGAGTGTACTCCGGCTCAACCCAGTCCATATCTACAGTAAGGTACAAGCCAGAACCTCTTTAGACCCAAGAAGAGGCCGGAAGGTGCTTCTCCAGCGCTTCGGGCCACGGGATTATGCGGCTTCCAAACCCAGGAATTCCCCCAAAGTGACATCAGCCGCCTAGAGCTATTCCCGACTGCCCTTAGCATCTACGCCATGGCCACGAGACCGTCCGCCCGCATTCGCCAGAAGCTGGCGTGGCTCATGGTCCCCGGGTGCAACGCCGGATAAGACACCCGGTGAAAAAGGGTCGATCGTGACAAACAATAGATCAGTCAGGAGGTAGAACGAGAGAGAGGCAGTAAGAAAACAGAAGAAAACGGAAGAAACGAGAAGGCCCTAATGGATGACTTCTTCCGCGATTAGACGCTGGTACTCGGCCTCCGGCAGGCCGAGCAGCTCGCGGAAGACGTGGTCGTTGTCCGCGCCGATGGCCGGCCCGGGGCGGATGGCGGGCTCGCCGCGCGACATCTTCACATACGAGCCGTAGATCGTCTCGCGGAAGCCGAGCGGGTGCGTCACTTCGATGAACGTCTCGCGCGCCTTGTAGTGCGGGTCATTCAGCAGGTCGGCGACGTTGAGCACCGGCGCCGCCGCGACGCCATGCTCTTGGAGCCGAGCGGCGAGCGTGTAGTCATCCTGATCGGCGGTCCACGCCGCGATGCGCTCGTGCAGCGCGTCGATGTTGGCGACGCGGCTCGGTCCGTTGGCGAACTCGGGCGCGGCCGCCCATTCGGGCGAACCCATGGCGTCGACCAGGCCGCGCCACTCTTCGTCGGTGAGCACGGCGATGCTGATCCAGCGGTCGTCGTCCGAATCCTTCGGCGCGCAGCGAAAGACGCCATGCGGCGCGCCGGCGGCGCGCGGGTGTCGATTGCCGAGCGGGCCGCCGACGCGGCCGTTCAGCACATAGTCCATGAACGCGGGCGCGGTCATTTGCATCATCGCTTCCTGCTGCGAGAAGTCGAGGTGCTGGCCGCGGCCCGTGCTATCGCGCTGGCGGAGCGCGGCGAGCACGGCGAACGACGCGAAGACGCCGTTGAACGGATCGGAGAAGGCGTTCTCCATCGGCACCGGCGGCCCGCCGACGTAGCCGGTCAGCGAATCGAGGCCGGTCAGGCTGCTCAGGCTGAGCC
>JBKKBW010000542.1:0-4722 GCA_046713635.1 Dehalococcoidia bacterium | reverse complement strand
CTACTCGCTTGTCTTTGCCGACCCGCCGTACAATGACGACGCAGCGCCGCGTGTCATTAGGCAGCTTGGCGAGACGGCGCTTGTAGGCAAGGGGACAACGCTGGTCGTGGAGCACGGCACGCGGCGAGATCCACCGGAGACGATTGGGCCGCTCTACAGGGTGTGGAGCCGCCGTTACGGTGACACGCACGTCACGATCTATCGAAGCGTATAGAGCGGCCGAAGGCGAGGAGGAGAAGGTTGGCAGTCGCAGTGTTTCCAGGGCGCTTTGACCCCGTCACAAACGGACACGTCGACATTGCTGCCCGCGGATCAAAGCTGTTCGAAAGGCTTGTGGTCGCCGTCGTCGCGCTCGAGAAAGGATCGTTGTTTACGACCGACGAGCGCGTGGCGATGTTTTCTCAGGCGGTGGAGAAGTATCCGAACGTCTCCGTCAAGCCGTATCACGGTCTGACTGTAGATTTCGCCAAGGAGGAGCATGCTAGCGTGCTAGTTCGCGGTATCCGCGCCGTGACCGGCTTCGAGGCGGAGTTCGACATGGCCCTGATGAACAAGCGCATGGCTCCGGAGGTAGAATCTGTCTATCTGATGAGCAGCATCGAGCACCTGTTCATCAGCGGGAGCCGCATCCGCGAGGTGGCACGCCTAGGCTATGACGTGGCAAACCTGGTACCCGAACATGTCAGGCAGGCGCTGCAGGCGAAATTCTCGACCCGCGCGTAGATAGGGGTAGTCGTCATGGACCTGCTACATCTCATAGATCGGCTGGAGGAACAAATCGGCGAAGCACGACGCTTGCCTATCGGCACAGGAAGCGTGATTGACCGGCGACGGCTACTAGATCTCGTCGACCAGCTCCGCGCCGCAGTGCCGCAGCAGGTGCGTGAAGCCGCCGGCGTCCTGGCGAAACGCGACGAAGTCCTCGCGAAGGCCGATGAAGAATCGGCAGTAAGGCTGGCTAGTGCGGACGACGAGGTCGCGCGGCGCATCAGCGACTCTGAGATCGTGCGTGCCGCCGAGAAGCGCGCGGAGGAGATCATCGCGGAAGCACGCCGCGAGGCAGAACGCGTGATCCAGGATGCGCGCATGGAGGCTGGGCTTAAGAGCGACGAGGGATCTCGGCTTGCGTCTGAGCAGATGGACGAAGCCGACCGTTACGCGATGGAGATGCTGCGCAAACTGGAGCAGCAACTTGCCGCGTTCACGAACAGCGTTCGCACAGGTATCGACTCGCTCGATCGCCGACCAGAGCCAGAGCCAGAAACACAACTGGCTGTTCCACGTGGCGACCCACCCTCGCTCCCCTACGAAGAAATGCCACCGCAAGCGCGCTAGCGCAGGCTGTCGAGGAAGTCGATAATCCGCTCGCCGACTCCCGCGGCGTTTACGTTTTTCAGCGGGTCCATTAGGTCGGTGCCGTGTAGCTTGCCTGGATACGTCTGCTCTTCCTTCGGGCCGGCGGCCGCCTCGTAAAGAGAATCAAACTGAAGCGTTGGGGCGTCCTCTTCGCTCACGAGAAAGAGCTTGGGCGCAGACAGGGTGGCCACTGCTGCGGCTGCATCCTGGCTCTCGAATTCTGACGGCGGGGAAATAGCCACCACGGCATTCACGTCACTTGGACCAGCCACGACGAGCGATGTTGTCGCACCCATGCTGGCACCGACGAGGTAGATCTCGTCCTTACCGCGATCACGCAGGTACTGAATGACTGCGCTCAGGTCTTCATCCAACTTGTCGTAGTCCTGATCGCCCGTAGAGGCGCCGTAGCCGCGGAAGTCCATCGTGAGGGCCGCGTAGCCCTGACTCGCTAAATCTTGCGCGTACTCGAACCACGCTGTCTGATCGTTCAGTCGCATGTGCGTCAGGATAACCGCTCGTTCGTTTTCGCCACCAAAGAGGCGCCCGTTCAGGATCACATCCCCACTAATGACAACCGACACGTTCTCGGTATTCGCAGCCAGGGTTGGATTATCGCGTGGCGGTGCAACTGCACTGTCAGCACAGGCAACGACCGCGGATACCGCCAGTAGCGCGATACCAATTTCCGTAAGGTGAGCGAGCCTGGCCCGCATAACACCGGCATGATCGCGAAGGTACCCAAGCGAAGTCAAGGAAGGGTCTGGGTTATTCGTCGATCCGGTCCGTGCCCAGGTCCTCTTCGTCTTCTTCGTGGCTGCGGCGAAGGGCGTTTGGCAAAGGAAGCTTCTGCCGACGGCCCGAAAGATACTCCGTGAACGGCCGCATCTCCAGAATCACGAACACGAGCACAGTCCCGACAAGGGCAACGAGGTAGAACTCGATGCCAATCGCAACACCAATGGCGGCTACGGCCCAGACGGTGGCGGCTGTTGTGATACCGCGCACCGTACCAGCATCCCGGAAGATAATGCCGGCGCCGAGAAAGCCGATACCGGTGACGATGGTGGACGTGACGCGGTCCTGACCGTAGTGATCGTTGATCGCAGTGAAGAGCATCGCGCCGATGGCGACGAGGGCCATGGTGCGGAGGCCGGCCACATAACGGTGTCGATCGCGCTGCCAGCCGACGAAGCCGCCGCAGAACGCGGCGAGCAGCATCTTGCCCACTACTTCGAGCTGGTCGGCGAAGCCCAAGCGCGATCTCCCTCCCCGAAACACTAAGCGCCCCGAACGGGGCGCTTCCATGCGTTTGCTGTTTGGTGGAGCTGGAGGGGTTCGAACCCTCTACCTCCTGACTGCCAGTCAGGCGCTCTCCCAACTGAGCTACAGCCCCACGGTGAACCTGATCGTAACAGGCTCCGAAGCGAGGTGGCAAGCTGGCGGCCTCGCAGCGCCTTCGCGCTTGCGGCGAACAGCGATGAACGACTACGCTCGGAGAAATGCGAACATCGGTCGTCGCACTCGTTTGTGCAGGTGCATTGTCACTTGCGATCGGCAGCGCGGCGTGTGGTGGCAATTCGAACACGCCCGAGCCGGCGTCCACACGGCAACCGGCGACCCCCGTACTGCTGGTGCATGGTTGGGCAGGAAACGCCGGACAGATGGAGGCGATGCGCTCATACCTGGAGCAGCAGGGCCTTCCATCGTTCACTATCCAACTACCCGGCAACGACAACGTCGTGAACGCGGATGCGATCGACGGAAAGGTCGACGAGATCAAGACGCAGACCGGAGCGGCGAAGGTCGATCTTGTCGGCTACAGCATGGGCGGCCTTTCGACGCGCTACTACATCAAGCGTCTGAACGGCGCACCGGATGTCGGGGTGTACGTCGCGTTCGGGACGCCACAGTACGGTGGCGACATCGCCTGCGCGCTGGACGAGACTAACGGTGGCCAGATGTGCCCGGGCAGCGCGTTCCTGAACGACCTGAACGAGGGCGACGACACTCCCGGGGAGGTTCCCTATACGACCATCTGGAGCGACCAAGAGGTGCCTGAGTCTGCGGGAAGACTAGACGGCGGCGCTTGTTTCCTGAATATCCCAGGCATCACTCACGCCGATGAGCCAGCGTCGCCGGAAATCTTCGAAGCAGTGCTCGAGGCTCTCCAGGGCACGTGCCCAGGCGCAGAACGAGTGGACGAAATCGAGTAGCCTACTACCCGCCAGCGGCGGCGCCTTCGGGGGCGGTGGAAGGCGCCTGCGCGCCTTCATCGATGTACTTCTGAAAGAAGTGCCCCCACTGCGATTCTTTGAGCCAGCGCTCGTAGATTTTTCGTTCCTTTAGGGGCCAGTGATAGTAGTCGTGGAAGATCTCGCTGAACATGATCGGGATAGCGACGAGCGGCGGCCGCGTCACGACTTTCTGGAGGAACTTCGTCGGGCCGTACCAGGTCATCCAGCCAAGGAAGCTGTGCAGGTGGCCGCCAACCTTGAAACCCCAGTTCTGGCCCGAGATGTCGTCGCCGACGATTTCGATGTCGCGCGGGTCGGCGACGCCGAGACCCTGCTCTTGGCCAAGCGCAAGATACTTTATCGACATCGGATCGAAGCCCATCATTTTCGCCGCGACGGCATCGATTGCGACCTGATCATTCGACGCGAGGATAACGTTCTTCTCGACGGGCTCCATGATCCGCGGCCCAGGACCGTTACCCGCAGTCGTACCGTCCATGATCGCGAAGATGCCGGTGTGTATCTCCTTCTGAATCGCGAGCAGATCGATGATCGTCTCATGGATGTGACTGTGCGTGTAGTGGCGGTTGGTGCTGAGCAGCCCGCCGAAGGCGTTCTTGATCGCACCGGTAGTCGTCGTGTAGATATGGCATTTGGCCGTCGGCAAATGGACGATGTTCTTGCCGTGGAAGTAGTCCGGGATCTTGATGCCGTCCGGGAAAATCTTATCCAGGATCAGCATCTTGGCCTTGGGCTTGTAGACGTCCCAGTTCATGTCGCGGAAGTTGAACTTCACGGGCACGTCATGCTGGCGAAAGACCGGGACGTAGCGGTTTAGATCTTCGCCCTTGAAGGCGTTCGTTACTACGGTCTTGTTCTGCACACAAACTAAGTCGTCAAACCCGTTCTTCCGCAGCCCGGTAATCGACGCTTCCAGCTGCCACGGCGTACTATTCGCTGAAGGGAACGGGAAGTGCCACGAGATGTTGTCCTTCAGGATCGTTGTCGCTGCCGGGTCGAGGTACTGGCGCACGTCTGCCAGCTCGATTAGCCGTTCGTAATCCTGGAGGACCGTTTCGGGCTTGGTGAAGAGTACCGCGACCTTCGCCTTGCCGGTGCGGGGCGGGCC